>JANNPR010000860.1:0-5475 GCA_031400345.1 Planctomycetota bacterium
CGACCGATATCAGCCGCCGTACCAAATAACCCCTCGGAGCCCTTGACATCGAGAAATGCTTCGTCGAGCGACAGCGGCTCGACCAGTGGCGTGAAATCTACAAAGATCGCGCGAATCTGACGGGATATCTCGGCGTAGTGATCCATTCTAGGCTTGACAAAAACGGCGTGTGGGCAGAGACGCTTTGCACGAGCAGCTGCCATCGCGCTATGCACGCCGAATTTTCGTGCCTCGTAGTTTGCCGCCGCCACGACGCCTCGTCCCTGGGCAGACCCGCCCACGATGACTGGCTTGCCGACAAGCGCGGGGTTGTCGCACTCCTCGACGGAAGCGTAGAAGGCGTCCATGTCGACGTGAAGAATCATTCGGAGTGCCCGGGCTGGGGAAAAATTGGATAATTGAGACCGTTATAAACTTGTCCGGTTCGCCCACCAATAAGCGCCTTTAGTTTTCGTTGTCCTTGGTCTCTTGCTAACCCTCCCAATCTGACTTGTGACAATCCCAATGAATCAACAGTAATGGATCGCGTCAGCTGGCGGATCAGAAGGATCCTACCAAACCCATTTGGGACACGACGGGGGATCAATTCCTCACGCCGCTGGACGTGCTGCATGTCATCAATGCATTGAACGCTGGTCAGTCAGGGGACGGCGACCATCACGTTAGGTCAGGAGGGGGGCACGAAGGTATCAACTCAAAATGGACGCGGCGTTCGACACGAGCGACACCGGTGCGGTGTTGGATGACCTTGGGATGGTTCGGTGCTGGAACTGAACTACGGAAAGAGAGGTGTTTTGAAGCGACATTCGACTCACACTATTCGTGAACGATCGGATTGCGAACGCTTGATGTTTTGAAAAGTCGACTAGAAGGCGTTTCAAGCGATTTTCCGCGGAGTCGCGTCATGGGTAAGTTGCGAGGATTCCAAACCTGCGACGTACGGACCGGAGCGTTCATGGCATTGGAATCGAGAGCCCCAACTCGCTGTGTGATCCGAGCCGATCTGGAATAGCGAGGAACGGAATGACCGCCCAATTCGTGTAGGTTGACCAATAGTGATTCAATTTGCTCGTGAAGCTGATGCGTCTGGGATATCGTAAATGCCGTAATGTTCGGTCCCTCAAGGTATTCGATTGCTCCCGGACCACCGTTGTCTGACCAAGAATCGGGTTCGATTGTCGTCCTTATCAGTTCGATCAGTTGATAGAAATCGTAATCGTATGCCGATGGATCGCGATCTCGATTCCGCCGCGCCCGTGGCACGATCTTGCGCACGTCATAAATTTTCGTGGACAGCTTAGAGTCGGCGTCGTCCTTCGTCGTGATGACGAGTACGTTGTCCATTATCGTCCAAGTAAGATCATGTGCATCCAGTAAAAAGTGAAGCATCGTGCGCAGCGAGAGTTGCGTTTGACTGAATGAAATGGGGCTATCAGAGCCGATTCCGCCATCTTCCAGCGCTTTATAGTCAAGTAACATCGGAATACGATGGACTGTCGACAGACGTTGAATTGCCTCTTCAAGGGGTACATCGTCGAATTCAACATGCGTAACAGTCTCTAACGCTTCACGGATTCTTTGCTGCTGTGGACTTGGCTCTTCCCACGCCAACATTTGGCCGCTCGCGGGTTCTGTGACAGCCAGCAAACTAAGACACGCGATGACAATCGATAGCGTCCGAGGCATTAGGGATTCCTTTATGATGCATCCTGCACTTTGGCCTGTGGCTTTCGTGAGGCGGATTTCAACACTTTTGTGGTGAACTGATACAAACCGTTCTATTGTGCCCCGTCCAGTTAACTCGACCGATGTGACAACTAACCCGTTGAATGAGGGTGTTGCATAAGTGTGCCACTGGCAGCCGCCGAAGTTGAGTCTGCTATTCAGTTCAGGCTTTTCGGCGGCAGGCCAGTGCCGAATCGGATAATGGCCCGATTTCACGTCCACCAGCACTGGCTTGCCGCCGAAAAACGATTTCTATGCCATCGAAGCATACTCCGGCGGCTGCCAGTGGCACACTTCGCAGTGGCAAACTTTAACTCGAATGAGCAACCTCTAACCGCGATGCGTTAACGCAAATCATGTTCCGATAAGCGGCGGCATATCGTTTGCCATACGAATAGGATCCTTGCGGGATTGCCAGCGCCCGCCGTTTCTAACAGGAGTCCACTTCCATGCGCCTTCGTCTCATTCACTCGTGCATTCTTGGTTTGGCGTTGGCGACCGCTTTGCAAATGACAAGGCCGGTTCACGCGCAGAAATCAGATGAACTGCCGCTCAAGCGGATCGTCCTGTTCCACTCGGGCGTGGGTTACTTCGAGCATCAAACCGATTTGAAAGGCGACGCCGAAGTCGAGTTGCAGTTTAATGTCACTGATATCAACGATGTGCTCAAAAGTATCGTACTTCAAACAACCGGTGGCGTTCAGTTTTCCGGGATCAACTATGATGCTGAAGATAGTCTCACTCGCTCCCTCCAATCCTTTTCATTCGATCTAACCGATGAGCCCACGATCGGGGACTTGATGCGGCAACTGCGAGGGGAGCCGGTGACGCTGAACATGGATTCGCCTGTCTCGGGACTCATCGTAGGACTGGAACTGCGCCAGGAGTCGACCGATGCGGAAGGCTCCATTGGAACCGAATACATCAACTTGATGACAAACGAGGGTCTGAAGAGCGTTCCGCTCCGATCGGTCAATGGCCTGCAACTCGACAACGAAAAGCTTCGGGACGAGCTACGAAAGGCCTTGGCTTTACTCGCATCATCTCGTCAAAGCGATAAAAGAAAAATGCAATTGAAATTCCACGCCGATGGCCCATATACCGTTCAAGTCGGATATGTGCGGGAGTCCCCCGTCTGGAAAACAAGTTACCGCTTGGTACTTGAAAAGGAACAGAAGGCGTTGTTGCAAGGTTGGGGCATCGTGGAAAACACAAGTGAAATCGATTGGACGGATGTGCGTCTGACACTAATCAGTGGGCAACCGATTTCCTTTGTGACCAATTTGTACCAGCCGCGTTATGTGCAGCGGCCGATTGTTGCATTAGACGAGGCCGCACTTGTAACCTCCCGACTCTATCAACGTGATCTGTCGCCGAGAGCTGCGCGAGCCGGCGCCGGCGGTGGAATGGGTGGTGGCGGCGGATCTGGTGGCGGTGGATTTGGTGGAGGTGGACTTGGTGGAATGCCTGGACGTCCTGCGAATGATGGTAAAAATATCGAGGAAACAAAACAGCCATTCAAGCCCGATCTCGAAGTGCAGGCGCAAGCGGCCGAGGTGGGCGAGTTCTTTCAATATGAAATAGACTCACCCGTCACGTTGGAACGTCGCCGATCCGCAATGCTTCCGATTGTGAACGATCCCGTGAAGGCAGAGAGATTTTGGTAGTGTTTTCTGCAGACGCAGGCGGACAGCATCCTAGGCATGGGGTAAGGCTCACCAACGAGACAGAGCTACACCTGATGCAAGGGCCGATCACGGTGTTCGATGAAGGCACGTACGCAGGAGATGCTCAAATAGGCTATCTGCCACCCAAGGGCAAACGTTTGATTAGCTACGCCGTCGATCTGGAAACAGATATTGTGGCTCGCCAAGAACCTGTCGATACGCAGACGTTGGCGATCCAATTACTGCCGGATAAGCGTCTCGAGATACGCTCGCGTGAGGAACGTGCGACTCGATATGTCATCAAGAATGACGGACCACGGGCCAAACAAGTTCTGATCGAGCGAGCACTTCCTGAAACAGGCTGGAAACTTATTGAACCGCGAGAAACCGTTGAAACGACGCGTAGCTATCATCGGTTCAAAAAGGAGGTCGGTGCACACGAGTCGACAGAACTCTTAGTGCGACTCGAGATCGTCTACTATCATAAGTTCGCTATCGGCGATATGGAGGACCGGGTCATTCACAATCATGTTTCTAACCCAGCCATTAATGAACAAGCAAAACGATTGCTCCAAGACGTCTTAAAACTCCGCGCGACACTTACCCTGTTGCACACGAAGTTGAAAAGCCTGAGCGGTGAGGTCGGGACGATCCATAGCGAACAACAACGCATCCGCGAGAACGCATCCAAGATCGATCACTCGTCCGATTTATACAAGCGTTATGTGGAAAAACTCGCTGAGCAAGAGACTCTTTTGGATAAATTGCAGGCGGCGATCAAGAAGGCCAACGATGCAATTGCAGAAACTCAAGAGCAAATGCTGCGGCTCCTCTAGATTGAAGGTGAGGGCGGTCCGAAGTAGCTAGTGAACGTGACCGGGATCTGCTGATCGCCCTTGTGATCCCCTAATTCATACTCTTGGGACCAGCCTTCATTTGCTGGCGTTCCAGACGTGCTTCCATTTCTGGAAACGACAAAAGTCCAGCTCGCATCGCCTCGTCGCAATGTTAGTTCGAACTTAGACCAAGCCGTTGGGCGACAAGGGCGAAATCGTACGCGGTTGTCGCGTAACACAAAACCCAAAATGGATTGCTGCGTCCCCTTTTATTTTTCGTCACCATTTTCGAGCTTCACTACCCCTACAGGAGCGATACGATGATCGCGTTGGCCCCGGCGATCAAAAGATCGGCTTGCGCAATGGTCAGTTTGTTGGATCGGCGGAATGCCTCCACTTCGTTGATGAATGCTTTCATCTGGTTCACGGCAGCCGTCGTGTTATCCATGGCCCGGCTCTTCTCGGCATTGTCCAGCTTGACGGACAACGAATTTGCGTTGCCTTGATTCAAAACGCCATTGTCAGGCAACTGGTCCACGATGGCGCGGAGGCTAGTGAGTTGCTGGCTGGCCGATAGCACCGTGATTACGAAGGTGTCTTCGACGAACAGTCCGCCGGCATCAGTCGCCCGGATGGTGATCGTGGCCGTGCCGCTCTTGTTCGGCTGGTAGTCCAAGGTTAGCGTGTTGCCGACCAGCGAAGCAGTGACCAGCGCGGAATTCGAATTGCTGCTCACGGTCAGCGTTATCACGTCGCCGGCGTGTGTGTCAGCGAAAACGCCGGAGAGGTTGAGCACCGTGTTGGCCTGGTCTTCGTTCGCCGTCACATCGGCGATCGGGCTGACCACGTGCGGAGCCACGTTAGCGACTGCGATCGTGAAGTCCGCTGTCGAGATCCCGCCGACCGCGTCGCTCGCCTCTACGGTGATCGAGTGGCTCGTGGCGGAGTCGAAGTTCAACAGCGAGCCGTTGGCCACTGTGACCACTCCGGTACTCGAGTTGATGGCGAAGCGCCCGCCGGCGTTGTCGGTCAGGCTGTAGGTCACCGTGTCGCTGTTGGGATCGGTGGCGAACGCGGTGATGCCGACGGCCGTGCCATTGGCCGCGCCCTCGTTCACGCTGTTGGCCGCCGCGTTATTGTCGATCGGCGTGCCCGGCGGCGAGTTGGCCGCGACGGTGGTGTTGAGCAGCACGCTCACGTTGTTCGAATGGACATTGGCGGTGGCGAGATCGGCCTTGCCGTCCCGG
>JANNPR010001024.1:0-3834 GCA_031400345.1 Planctomycetota bacterium
GTAGGAAATGGAAGCCACCGGCTACCAAACGGCATGGCGCGCTCCCAAGAAGGTTTGTAACGGTATTCGGGTCGTAGGCGCAATTTACGACCCACCCTGAAAGCAGAGACACGTCACTTGTTTGATTCAGACAACCGGAATTAAAGCCATGTCACAATCTCTTTCCCGCGTGTAGTGCACATTGTGCCGCAGCCCTCCCAGACGAAGCCGCGGTTTATTTCGGCCTCGTTTTTCCGCCGATGGAGTAACACGCTTGTTGCTCGGCCGAGGATGGGATTGTTTGACGTTTACCCAGTGCGGCGCTCACGGCTGACGCCGCGATCTAGCACTGGGCTGGATGATCTGCTGGGGCTTCGCCCCGAATACAGGAACGCCCATCCCGCTTAAAAGCACAACGCTGTCGCAATTCTGTCGAGGAACAAAAATAGGATAAATGCAATTTCTATTGACATGAGCAAACTGCGCAGGCCAGGCGGACTACTACCTCGCCCTCGCGACAGCAACTGCCAACAACAGCCACCCGACAATCAGCAATCCTCCGCCGAGTGGCACAATTGCCCCAAGGATTTTGACTCCTGTTAAAGCCAATGCGTAAAGGCACCCCGAGAACACGATCGTCCCGACCAAGAAGGCTCCACTCGTTAAGTTGGTCCGCAGGGCAATGGGTTGCATACCAAGGGCTCCCACAGCAACCAGCGCTAGCGCGTGATACATCTGATACCTAACGGCAATTTCCCAAATTGATAGCTGCTCGCTGCTGAGCATGGCGCGTAAGAAATGTGCTCCGAACGCGCCCGTTCCAACCGCTATGGCGGCCATCAAGGCTCCGGCGACGACCGTTGATTTGGGATTCATGAATCTTGGATTCTTTGCTCTGAATATCGGCGTTAGCCGTAGGCCAACCGAGCGGGAGTATCACGGACAATCGGCACATCAAATAGGACTGGCCGGTCGGACGACCACGATGCAGCTACACGGTCCGTAAGTTCTTCGGCACTGCTGACGCGAACCGATTCGACGCCAAGTGATTGGGCCAGGGAAACATAATCAATCTCCGGACCGACAAGGTCCATTCCCACAAAACGGTCCTGCAACGCTTGACGCAGACCAACGCCCTTAGCGCCAATTTTGAGGATCTGGTATTGAGCGTTATTGCAAATCACGAATGTCACCGGGATCCGGTAGTGTGCCGCCGACCACAAACCAACGATGCCATAGGTCGCAGCACCTTCGCCCAATAGTGCTAATACTGGGCGATCAGGCCAGGCGATCTTGACGCCGATGGCACATCCCAAGCCCCACCCAAGCGCCCATCCGCGATGCCCAAAATACCCGGTGGTATTCTTCAAGACCCCCAATCTTTCAAAAGTGGTGTTCGTCGTCGTTACCGCTTCTTCCACGACGGCGATATTGTCCGGTAGCACCTTGGCAAGTGCCCCCATGAGTGTCAACGAAGTGAGCGGTCGAAGGGCCCGCTGCCGTTCGATCTCGCCTCGAAAAGCGGCTCGTGAAGCTTCATGTTCCCCGGCGTGACGCGCCGAGCGATCGCGTATTGAAATCTGCAATGCTGGTGTCAACTGTCGTTTAATCGCTGCAGCAATTTCGTGTAACGACTCTTTGGTATCGCCCAGGACTCCAACTTCGACGGGATAGTTCTTGCCGATTTGCGACGGACTCTCGTCTATGTGGACAAGCCGAATGTGTTCGGGAATGGCCCGAGCTGGCTCGAAATATACATATAATCTCAGCAAATCCATGCCGGTCACGAGCAGCACGTCATGCTTTTTAAGACGTTCACGAACCTCGGGAGCCCACAATGGAAGGCCTTGGCCATTGAGTGGATGATCACTTGGAAAAGCGAGTCTTCCGTGGGTGGTTCCAGACTCGGACATCACAGGTGCTCCGAGCAATTCGGCCATAGCTACCAAATCGGCCATGGCCTGTCGTTCGGTTACCCGACTTCCGGCAAGAATACCGGGATTTGTGGCTTCCAAAAGGACTCGAGCTGCATCTTGAACTGCCTGAATGGGTGGCCGCACCCGTGAATCCGGGATTCGAATCGGAGACATGTCCAGGCCATCGACGAGCTCCATCTGCAGGTCCATCGGCAATGACATGAAGACAGGTCCGGTGGGCGGCGTGAGCGCAATCTGGGCAGCTCGCCGTAACGCGTTCGGAAGGTCTCGCAAACTTGACACCTCGACCGCCCACTTCGTCCACGGCCGCGCGACGGCCACCATATCACCCCACAAAATCGGCTCGTCGAACATCAATCGCCGGTCCTGCTGGCCAGCCGTAACTAGCAACGGAGTTCCTTCGCGAAAGGCGTTGTACAGCATGCCCATGGCATTGCCCAACCCACAACAGATATGCAGATTGACGACCGCCAAGGATTGGGATGCCATAGCGAAGCCGTCCGCCATAGCCATCACCGGAATTTCCTGCAGCCCAAGTATGTATTGAAAACGCTTATCGCCGACCAACGCATCATTGAGAGGTAACTCAGTCGTCCCAGGGTTGCCAAAAATATGGCGCACGCCAAAATTCGACAGAATCTCGAGAAACGCTTGTATTCCGCTGATACGCATGTGCCAACTACCCGCCAACAAAAAAAGCCGGTCAAAGCGACCGGCTGACAGTGTACGGAATGTTTTGCGATATTCAACGCGGGGTCGGTTTATGCGTACGCGTCGAGGCCGGTAAGAACTTCGCGGTCCGATGACTTTGTAACAATCGAGTTACCTTTGGAACTTCTTTAGGTGCCGCCGGCGTGGGCACATTTTTTTCCTTCATCTTTGGACTATGACGTGGAACGTCTTTCATAATGGGGCCCTCTTCGTACGGCTCAGACATCTCCTCGATTGAGCCTTCTGGCATCCACGAATCGCCGGCGCACTCGCCGCCGCACTCGCCGCCGCAACAATGACCTAGTCCCCGCTGTCCTGGTAATCCAGAGGCGAAGCGATCCAAGAGTTTGGGCGGACAGCAACGTTGACCGACCCACTGTCCGCAGCCGTCGCACGGATCACATTCGTCGGGAGGGTCGCTCAGCCACTCGTTCCAGTAAATCTCGCCACAGCCTGCGACACAGGTTTTCATGTGCTTTAGGTACATGCATGGCGTGAAGCCTGGGCAGTCGGTCCCACCGCAAACGCCGCACTGGTAACACGATCCCAAGACTGGGTCCCAATCGTCGTTGCACACTTCTGGTTGAAACGTACGTTCCACCAGCAGGTTCTGCGTGTAACAACTACAGCCGGCAACAAACCACAGAATGCTGTAGAGTCCCGCCGAGCAGAGAATCTTGCGGCTATCCATCGCCACGATTCCTTCATGCCAAGTATTCAAGAAATCTTTACCGCTGAGTTATCGGCGGAAAGGTCAGCGGAATCGAGAAATTTGACGCAATCGGCAAACTTTGCCATGGGTGCTAGCAAAAACGAGAGCGACGCTATGAATGGCAAATAGGAAGTTAAACCACGAAAGACACGAAAAACACGAAAGAAGGCAAGCAAAAAAGCAACGATTTGCCCGGCTCCAGTCGTGGGTAAATGTAGCTAAGCGACACAGCCGAGGCCGTTACTTATTCGACCGAGAACGCCTGGCAAGTCGTTGTTAAGCATTATGCCTCTCCCAGCCACCAATCTGCATAGTCATTTCTGCCTATGCTTTGTCACCGATTCGAACGCGCGTAGTAGAAGTGTCGAGTTTCAATGGGCGTGCCGCTCGAATAGGTTCTTCCGGCTCCCTTTTCGTGTCTTTCGTGTGTTTCGTGGTTTAGCCGTTCCTGGCGTCCGATAAGTCTTCACGCATTCCTGCTTTCAAAAAGTGCGG
>JANNPR010000916.1:0-2480 GCA_031400345.1 Planctomycetota bacterium
CCCGAGGCTAGACCCGGCATGCTAGAAAACGCGCGACTAATCATAGTCAACAGATAATAGCCAACGAATTGCTCGTAACGGTATCCACCCAGTGGCTGGCCATCTCGAGCTTCAAATATGGCGTGCCATAGAAATATTTGGGTGACAATTGGAAGAAACCGCATCAGGGTGCCCAGCGCAAAATCGCCGCGGTAAACTAGCCGCTCTTCCAGGCAGATCCGGAGAATCATCCACCACGTTAGTATTCGACCAAGCATGAATCGCTTACAGGGAGTGTGATTTCAGGGTTCCAGAGGCGGCCGGAGCGATACCGTGGTCTTCGTCCTTCGCTACTTGGGAAAACGCGTCGGCAATAACCTCTTCCAGCGGAGGATCTTCGACGATCACATCTTCAACCGTGTACGTAGCCAAGATGGCGGCCAATGACTTTGGAACTTGGCTCCGATCCATGCGTAGTTTCACACGTGGTGCTTGCACTTCCAAAACATGCCCGTACTGTTCCAAAGCGCTAAAAGAATCGCCCTCGGGGAATTGCAGAGTTACCACTTTGTGCCCGCTAAATCGATCGACGATACCCGCTAGGGATCCGTCGTAAATCACTTGCCCATGCGCAATGATCACCACGCGTTTGCAAAGTGCCGCCACGTCCTTCATGTAGTGACTTGTCAATAAAATGGTCACCTGGCGCTCTAGCTGATAGCGCTTGAGGAACTGCTGGATGTTGTGCTGTGCAACTACGTCCAGACCGATGGTGGGCTCATCCAGAAACAAGACCTCGGGAGAATGCAACAGCGCTGCGATTAATTCCATTTTCATTCGCTCGCCGAGCGACAGCTCCCGGACCGGTTGCCGTAGCAGGTCGCCGACATTCAATAACTGCGTCAGCTCATCTAGCGTCCGCTGGTAATTCGTTTTTTCGATCCGGTAGATTTGTTGATGCAGGCGGAATGACTCTTGCGCCGGCAAATCCCACCAAAGCTGATTCTTCTGTCCCATCACCAGCGCGAAGCGTCGGCGGTAAGCATTTTCTCGTTTCCAGGGAATGTGACCCAGTACCTGCGCCATTCCGTTGCTGGGATTGATGACGCCTGATAGCAACTTGAGGGTGGTGGTTTTGCCCGCGCCATTGGGACCAAGAAACGCCACGAATTCCCCTTGCTCAACTCGAAGATTAATTCCTCGAACCGCCCGCACATCTTTGAACTCGCGCCGAAATAATCCCTTGAGTGCGCCGCGCAAGCCCTCGCGTTTTTGATAAACTCGATACGTTTTTGTTAATCCTTCGACTTCAATTATGGACATGATTACACAAGTATAGTGTCTTCGTATCGCGAAATGTATTTCGTTTAATTTGTACGTGCCTCATTTGGAAAGGTCCCTTGCTCATGCCGATCACCAAGGAAACGCTGGCAAAACTTGCTAGACATGATACGCCTACCATCTGCAACGTCATTGAGCTATTCGATGTTCGTCCTCGAAATCGGGGCTATATGGACGGCCGCATCCATAGCAATTTTCCAGAATTTCCACCCATCGTTGGGTTTGCTTGCACGGCGGCTTTTCGATCCGATGCTCCACCAGTAGGAGGAGATGCCTATGGCAGCATGCAGAAACAGCTGGAACAATTTGCGGCGCTTCCAGGCCCCGCGGTCGTCGTATTTCAAGATCTTGACGATCCGGCCGTCGCCGCCGTGTTCGGCGAGGTGATGTGTTCCACCTACAAGGCATTCGGCTCCGTCGGTCTGATCACCAACGGAGGTGGTCGAGATTTGGAGCAAGTCCGCGGATTGAAGTACTCAGTATTCACCGGCTCGACGATCTGCTCGCACGGATATTGCCATATGTTGCATCTCGGCTTGCCGGTTCGAGTAGGTGGCTTGATGGTTTATCAAGGGGACCTACTGCATGGCGATGCGAATGGCGTTACCAACATTCCCGGCGATATCGCGGTTGAGATCGCCGATGTTAGCGATGAGTTTGTCGCCGCCGAAGGCCTCATGCTGGAATATGTAAAATCTGGAGGCCAAAAGGATGTCGCAAGGTTTAGTGACCTGCGCGGCGAGTTTAACTCGGTCGTGGCGAAATTAACTAAACGAGTCTCTCGGACTTGAGCTGGTGATATAGGCATTTGGGTGCGACCGACTCGCGAAAATGTCCCACGAGTTTGGCGGCGCTGTTGCGATTCGGAGCGCCCCTCAATGATCTATCGGTAGAGGATCTGGCATCTCCGGACATCGGTTTCCAGTCCGAGCAGTGCGAACTACCAACCAGCTGGGATCCGGACCCTGCTAGACCCATCACGGAACAAACCGAGAACAACCCGGGCGCTGAACCGTCGAACCCGGCAACAACTCGACCTGGTGAATGGTTAGCGCCCGTCGAGCTCGGGGCTCCAATCCAACTTCCCCAACCCTCTCAGACCTAAGTTCCTCTAAAAGCCTGACCAAGAACCGTAGGAGTAATGTCTGCTTGCTGGGCCG
>JANNPR010000920.1:0-1591 GCA_031400345.1 Planctomycetota bacterium
TAGGACGACTCCACCAACTCTCCGTCAAAAAAAGTCCAACGAACTAGAAGTCGTTCGTCCAGTGCGAAAGAAGTTACCGTTCCGTGGTTTCGCAGTAGCTGGAACTGTCCTGACGTATCAAGCTCCACATCGGATACGACCTTTCCTGTTTCAAGGCTCCAGCGGCGAAATCGGTCGGGAAGGTTGACTCTTACTAACGACTCGACAAGGCATTTATTCTCATCGATGCCCCAACCCATTGGGAATGCGCCGACTAATGTCGCGGGCACAACAGTCTCACGTTCGGAGTTCGTGTCTATGTTGTAAACGGTGCAGCGAGAGTCTCCCCCCCAAGTTTCGATACAAACCGTTTTCAGATCCTTATCAAAGACTGGCCCACGTCCAGCAATGATTCGTCGATCGCATAGGCGCTTTCCCGTTGCTGTTTCGAAGACGGAAAAACCGCTTAGGTCGTACATCAACAATCGCGACCCATCCTCCGAGAGTTTCACCTTGTTTCCAAAATCGGGAATTCGATTTGCCGTTGCCCACTCCTGCGTTTTGGGCAGCCAGACGCACAGCATGCCGGTAAGCATGACCAGCAGAAGAAGTTGAGAGAGCGAGAAAGTGGATCGATGAGACATGTCGCCTTCCGTCCGACCATTTCGCTGTTTTCCGCACGGCATGCAGGATAGTACAATAGAGAGAGATTGCCAGACCCATCTGTCATTTGCCATCGTACAACCATGATCAAATCGCTCCTTGTCGAAATCTCTGAAGAATCCGATCCGGTGGAACTGGCGAAGGCTCTCCACAGGCGGGAGCAGTTCGACAAGAACAGCGCCTGGTTGCAGGCAAGAGTGACCGAAATCTATTCGCAGCACCGCGGAAAGGTGATTTGCGTCGCGGGAGAAGAACTGTTCGTCGCCGATTCAACCGCGGAAGCTGTGGCGAAAGCCAGAACGGCTCATCCCCAGGACGAAGGCTACTTCACGCGCTACATCCCCAAGGTCAAGGTCCCACGAATCTATGCGAACTAACGGGGAGTGGTTGACCTGCGAGGAGCGGCACCTGGCCGGATGAAATCAGTTGCAGGAAGGAACCACGAAGACTCGAAGACACGAAGAAAGTGAGGAAGGCATCTCCTTGCACTTTCTTGGTGTCTTTGTGCCTTCGTGGTTCGGCCGGTCGGTCCGGAACTCTGGCGGCGGCTGACATTAACCGATGATCGGTGCTGCTCGGCACCGAGCGACAGGTCACCGATAGCCCGTCACGTCCGCCGGCTTCCCCGCGTCCTGCACTTCGACGACGTACCGCCAGGCATCGGGCTGGCTGCCGTCGAGGTCGGTGAAGCCGTAGATTTTTGCGAGTTGGCCGCTGGAGAGGGACTTGCCGGTCCAGCGGGACACGTCGGGGTCCTGGGCGAGCGCGGCGACGGCCCGGCCGACGAAGGCGGGGGTTTCGGAAATGGCGAAGTGGGGGGAGCGCTGGGTCGCGTCGCACCAGTTTGATTCCGTGACGCCGTAGGCGTCGAGCATCGCTTCGGAGCGCAGCCAGCCGGGAGTGAGCGAGACGGCTGTCGCGCCATGGGGCTTGAGCTCGTGGGCCAGGG
>JANNPR010000931.1:0-2678 GCA_031400345.1 Planctomycetota bacterium
GACTCGAACCCAGTCCGCGGATTATTTCGGCCTCGTTTCCGTGCCGATTGTCAACGACGTCCATCTCTCGGCCCAGGGAAGCGCGGCACCATAACCCAGGCCGGCGTCGGCGGCTGAGACCGCGACTTGGCCTTGGGCTGGATGATCTGCTGGGGCTTCGCCCCGAATACACTGGAGCCGGGAAACGGAACAAAAACAAACTCGGGCCGAATGCATTTTGTGATCTTGACTCGCACAAACTGCGCAACGAGCGGCCAACCTACCGTTCGCCGGTAGCAAAAGTCTGTTTTAGAAATTCAGCAGCAGCTTCCCACCGCTCTGCGGCAGCAGGGAAATTAGCGGGCAGCCACTTCACCGGTTCGGCTGCTTGAACGCGGGAAAACTCGCGGACTTCCGGATTGATCGGAAATTGTGCGCTGGGACCGGCTGCCAGTTGACGTTCTACAGCGGGTGACAGCACAAAATTGATGAACTGCTGTGCGTATTCGGGATGTGGACACCCTTTAATGATGGCGATTGAATTGGGAATGAATAACGTCCCCATTCCATCACCTTGGTCAGGAAAGACGATCTCAACGGGTGCACCTTTGTCTTTTTCAACGATGGCATCATCGGTATCCGTAAGGCCAAAAGCCAGCCGGCCTGCGGATACATCTACGGCAACCTGTTTGTTTCCAGACAAGACCGTTGCATTCTTCTGTAATGCTAAGAAAAACTCACGAGCCTTTTCGTCGCCAAGGTGGTCGAACAGTACCGCCGCATGGGTGCCCGTAGTACCGAACAGCGGCTTCGCAATGCCGACCCTATTCTTCCATGTTTGGTCGATCAAATCGTAGATGGAAGTTGGTCTCGCGTCTTGCGCCACGATTCTCGTGTTCACAATCAGGACTCGAGCACGCGCGGCAAAGCCATACCATTGACCGTCACGCGAACGATACGCGTCGGGCCAACCGTCGGCTGCGGGAAAATGGTAAACATCCAACAGGCCAAGCTTCTGCAAACGAAGCGTATGTAGAATCTCGTTGTTCCAAAACACATCGGCTTGGGGACGGTTACGTTGATGGATAATGGCAGTCGTCAAGCCAACGGTTTTTGTTGATTCGATGTCGAATTTCGCTAAGACCTCGATACCGGTCTCTTGCTGAAATTGTTTGAGTAGGGGTTCGGAAAACTCACGGTCCAGCGCCACGTAGGCAATCAAGTGTTTTTCCGGCTGCGACCAACAGCCGGAAACAAGCGCCCATGCGACTGCACCACACAACCAACAAACTAAACTTCTTTGCATGGAGCACCCCGTCCATATTGTGCATTTCGATAGTTATCCATGTCGATTGCTGCTCTCACCCAGTAACGTCCTTAATCGTCGAATCGCGCGCAAATAGCGCATACTGGCGGCGGGTTCCGAAAGCTCCAATGCCTGGGCCACATCCCCGTTTGACAGATGCTCATAGTGACGCATTACCAAGATTTCCAAGTCCTGTTCGTCCAAATGCGTCATTGCTTGTTCGACGCGGAGTGTCATTTCTTTTTGTACCGCTGCGGCAGCGGGAGTAAGCTCGGCATCGCGCAATTGACCTATTAGATCCATCGTCGAGCCATGCATATCGGACGGGATGATCACGGCGCGCTCCCGATCTACACTGCGTTTTTCGGAGGCGCGATGTCGTCGGTGGGCGTCGATAATTCGATCCCTGGCGATGTGTCGCAACCACAAATGAAAGGCCATCGCCGGATTCTGTAGATAACTCTCAAGTCTGCGATTGGCCTCGATCAGTACATCCTGTACGACATCACTAACGTCTACCCGTCTTTGGATTCGCTGATCTAGCCGCATGCGAATCAGTCGGCGTAGCGAATCGCGATGCCGATCCATTAGCTGATTAACGGCATCCGCATTTCCTTGACGGGCAAGGGACAGTAATTGTTGGGTATTTTCAGCGTCGGGCCACATGCAAGCGATTATGGTTGAAGCTAATATACCGTCGCAAGTCGGGTGCCAGGTTCACGGCGCAGGGTCAGGTTCCCTAACCCCAATTGGGTGTCATCAAGCAGAAAATGTGCTAAAACCGATCGCATCGCAAATCTACGCTGACAATGGCGTCGTCTAAACCTGCGAAGAGGCGTTCTCGTGAGTGAAACGGTTTCCAAGGTCGTCGCTGACCCATCGGCCGACGCCCGCCAGCTTGAGGACGCCTTTATGCAATACCAAAGCGAGCTATTGGGAACGTTGTTTTACCTGGTTGGCAACATTGAGGACGCTCGGGATGCTCTTCAAGAGACGTTCATCAAGTGTTGGAAGCATCAATCGCAAGTCGCCACTGTGGAGAATCTTAAGGCCTGGATCTTCCGGATTGCGATGAACACCGGCCGGGATACACCTGCCCAGGTCCACGCTCATGATGATGGTCAGTGCCCTCGCGGGCTACGATCACGTCATGGCCCTTTATCGCCATGCCATCGCGCAGCGCTATCGTTTCTTCAGCTATGGCGACGCGATGGTGCTGGCCCGGCGCACCTGAATCCCATGCTCGAATTCGAACTTCTCAAGACCGAAGGTCTGGCCCGCCGTGGCCGCCTCACCCTGAACCATGGCGTGGTGGAGACGCCGGTCTTCATGCCGGTCGGCACCTACGGCACGGTCAAGGGCGTCACCCCACGCTCGCTGCTGGAGATGGACG
>JANNPR010001028.1:0-11069 GCA_031400345.1 Planctomycetota bacterium
TGCTCTCGCGAAACCACTTTGAGAGCCACATTGCGACCCAGCGTCAGATCGTTTGCTCGATAGACCGAGCCCATACCACCGCCGCCCACGAACTCCTCAAGTTGGAAATGACCGAGTCGTTGACCCTCCAGCGTACGCCCCGCCTCCAGGTTCGCGCGAGATGGTAACGGGACAGGCGGCGACGAAAGGTGACGCTTCGATATGACAGTCTTGTCGTCGGTAACCGCCGGCGAAAACCCGAGTTTGTCAGTACCGCCGGTCGGATTGGCATAACTCTCCGTCCGATCTTGATCGGCGCGGTCGAGCACCCCCCCCTCGGCGTCCTGAGGGACACCTTCGGTTGGCTTTAAGCGGAACACATCGGTAAGTGGTGACTGAGCCATCAATAAAGCATAGTAAAAACGTTCGAAAAACGGCTAGTATTCGTCCGTGGCCGCCGTGTCGTGCAGGACGTTGCTAATCCACGAGCCGACCGGAATAGGTGCGAAATGAGCGATCACGTCATCATTCATATTCTGTGCCGGAAACTTAGCCGACGTAAATTTTTGAAAAAATAAGCTGTCTTCTAAGGCAAACTGCGTTTCCTGAATTAGACACCGAGGAAAACCGGCCACGGGCAGGTCCCGACGTATCGTCCGCAATATCTACAACATCGCCGTGTTAGACGCTTATATGCTAGTCGATCGAATGTCGGGAACCCAACCCTTCGATTTCGGCGAAACTAAAAAATGAGAAGACTGGAAAGGCGTTTCACCGGTCGTTCCTGTGCTATCACCCCGTTCCACATCGCAATAGGACGACGCAAAGCTGAACAACGTAAGGATTTTAGTCAAAACTTCGCAGACAGTCAACGAACGGGGCCGGTGCGCGACGCCAGGCCGTAGGGGTGACACGAGTGCCCCTGGCCGCCACCGAACGAGTCATCCCATGCTAACACCAAGCCAACATCGGCGTCTGACAGTGCACCTAATCAAATGTCGTTAATGTGAAGGGCCGATAGTTGGCAGTTCCTGGTAAAGCAGCATACATTCCCCGAGTAAACAGCAGCTCAATCGCTTCATCAATAGCCTTGATGGCCGACTTGGGAACAACGACGACATCAGCATCACGCAAGTAAATGTCGTCGGCGGGACACGGGCGCTGCCCATATACGGCTCCGCGAATATCGAGCTTGGTAGCAATGGTTCGCCAATCATCGGTCCGTCGAAAGACGATGATTTGGCGCAGATTTCCGCCGTTCGTCCAGCTGCCAGCGAGCGCGATTGCGCCCATGACGGAGGTCGGACGTTCCAACGTGAATCGACCGGGCGTGCGCACGTCGCCAAGGACGAAAATATAGCTGGGGGCTCGCTGCAGAAGCACCGGCGTTACCTCTAGACCCTGAACCACTTGCGCATACCGTTCGTCTATTTCGTATTTGATTTCATCGAGCGTTAAACCTTGTGCAGTAATGGAACCGATAGCCGGAAGCTGAATCGTTCCCTCGGGAGTAACCTTAGCCTGCCGGTCCTGGCCGCCGGTTCCAAAACGCCGGTCGACGGCTGCCCGCATGTCATCCAATTTCGTATTAACTTTCTCCGGAGTTACCGTAACTGTCGTGTCGGGATACAGCTTTTGGTACTTCTCGGTTAAAAGTTCACGAAGGGCTGTCACCGTAAGGCCGGCGGCCCGCACCGTGCCAATGTACGGGAGGACGATCGTATCATCGGGCTGTACCTGGACTTTGCGGTCGATCGCATTGTCGGCCATCACCTCGACTCGAAGGTCATCGCCAATATTGAGCTCATACGGCTTGCCAGTCGACTCGCGAGTTAAACGATATACAAATTCCAACTGATCATCGACGCGAATGCGATATTCCGGAACGTGTTGTTCCCGAGCGGGCCCAATGTATTCACCGTGACCGAACATTTGAAAAGGAATGGGACGTGCATCTTTCCAGTGTGGTTCGGAACACGGCCCCCCCGCAGCGCAATCGACGCCTGTCAGACACGGCTGAAATGCTTGGCAAAGCTGGACGGAGCCCGTCGGCACGTTTACAGGAGTTGCGGCGGATATGTGCGCGAACCTTGTCTCCGGCAATCCGCTTTGCGCGGTTACCGGCTGTCTCTTGGCCAACCAACCGCCTACGAAGACGGCAGCCATTGTGCCAATGATGAAAGATAGACGCAGCTGTCTTGAAATCCGGAATTTGCCAGCCACGATTGGGACTCCGTTCGTGCCAGAAAAAAGACCTTCCCTGTTCGTTCGGATGGAACGTATTGAATGGAATCGACCGCGCCAGTTAACTCCGTCAACCAATGCGCAGGCACTGACATAATCGTCACAAGCGCGTCGGCCCGGCTGCGCTGCAACATGTTTTCACGGCATAGCCAACTCGTCGGTGACATCCGTTAATAAAGGTACGCCGGCTACAATCCCTACCACTGAACCGGCTTACCCGTAATCCGAAGGCCGGAAATAGCCTTTCGCCACCCCGTCCAGCGAGTTCGATGAACGATCAACGTGATTGGGGCCCGAATGGGATGGCCCTGTGTCAGGGTCGTCAAAAGTACGGGTAGATAAATGGGGCCACGACACTGCCCCCTACCTGAATGATTAGGAAACCCATGAGCACCAGCACCAAGATGATTGGCGTGAGCCACCACTTCTTATGGTGCAGGAGAAAGTCAAAAAATTCGGCCAAGATGCCGGGCGAATTCCGCTCTGACTCGCGAACGGACGCGTCTGCCTGGGATGCGGTCTGTTTTTCTTGTTGTGACATCGTTGCGCCAGAGCGTCGTGGCGGGGAAAATTGCGCGGCGATTGGGCCAGCACGTGGATCCGTGTTACGTGTGTCGCAGGGCCTCGATCGGATTCATTTTCGCGGCTCGCATGGCCGGATAAATTCCAAACACGATTCCCACGACAACAGAGATTCCGAAAGCTAAAGGAATCGATTCCGGTACAATCGCCGGTTCCATCTTGCGAACCGCTTCTGGGAGGCTGCTCATCAAGTTGGGCAGGAAATTTTCTACTCCGTCGCGGATCCAAATGAGAAAGTACGGGCAGAGTAAACCTCCGCAAATACCGGTCAATCCTCCTCCTACCGACAGCACGACTGTCTCCACTAAGAATTGCCGAACGATATCAATTCGTTTAGCTCCCAAGGCCCGGCGAATGCCAATCTCCCGCGTACGCTCCGTAACGGTGGCCAACATGATGTTCATGATGCCGATTCCGCCTACCAATAACGAGATTGCTGCAATGAGTCCCATGAAGACCATAAACATCAAGCGTGTCGTGTGCGCTTGCTCGAGCAATTCCAGCGGAACGATAACTTTGACGTCATTTAACTCATCATGACCTTCCAGCGTCAGGTTCACTAATTCGGCCGTTTTCTCCACGTCGCGCACATCTCGCACGCGCAGCGTAATTTGGTTGAGCTCCAGTTGCTCTGCTTCAAAAGAACCGCTACGACGAGTCACCACCAAATCGCCAATTCGCTGTCGCATGGTCGTAATGGGTATGTAGACGTCGTGCGAAAAGTCCTGGGCTTCGAGCGAGCCACCGATTGCGGCAGTGGGATTGCGCTGTTGCATAATCCCCACCACACGATAATAGTTCTTGTGCTCGATCAGGTAGATCGAACGGCCGATGGGGTCCTCATAAGGGAACAACACGGTAGCAACATCCGAGGCCAACACACAGTGATTGTGCGTCTTCAGAATATCGGAGTCGGATATGAATCGTCCTCGTTCCACGTGCAATTGAGTTACTTCCGCGTAGTCGGGAGTGCAGCCCACCAATCGCCCGTCCACCGATCGGTCCCCATAACGGAACTCGCGTCGCATTTCGCGAATCGGCAACGCATCTTCTAGGGTCGGGATTGTCTCGACGAGACGATCGAAGTCCTCGCGGGTTAGACCATACGAAACCGCACCTCGCATGTTGGCGGTAGCTTCACTGGGCGGCTTCATCGACCGCACCATGATGTTTTTCGCTCCCAGATCTTCGATCTGACGCTGCGCTTCGCGGCTAATCCCTTCGCCGATGGCTAACAACCAGATAACGCTTGACACCCCGATGAAGATGCCTAACATCGTCAACAGTGAACGCATCGGGTGCAGCAGTAGACTCTTAACGCCGAGTTGCCACGTTCTCAAGTTCCACATCGGCTAGTCGCTTCCCACAATGGCCGGCACCCGCGTGGGTTCGTCCGACTGAACCAGTCCGTCTTTCAAGCGAACAATTCGTTTGGTATGGGCAGCCACGTCATCTTCGTGAGTGACGATAATAATCGTTTTGCCCGACTGATTTAGCTTCTCGAACAGTAGCAGTATTTCTTCGGTAGTGACCGAATCGAGATTACCCGTTGGTTCATCCGCCAAAATGAAGTACGGATCGTTGATCAAGCTGCGGGCGATAGCCACGCGCTGTTGTTGTCCACCGGAAAGTTGCGAAGGCCGATGGGATAATCGCTCCCCAAGCCCGACCATATGTGCGAGCTCGTAGCACCGTTCGCGTTCACGAGCGCCAATCCGTCCTTGATAATACAGCGGGACTTGGATGTTCTCGACGACGGTTAGTTGCGGGATCAAGTTGTACGATTGAAAAACGAAACCGATGCGCGTGGCCCGGATGGTGGAAAGCTGGTCATCGTTCAGCTTGGAAACATCTTCCGTTCCCAGATAGAGCGCGCCGGAAGTGGGTTTGTCCAAGCATCCCAAAAGGTTTAAGAGAGTGCTTTTTCCAGAACCGGAAGGGCCCATAATGGCCACATAATCTCCTTCTGGAACGTCGAAGCTAACGCCTCTTAAGGCACGAACCGTTTCGCCTTTGAGCACATAGTCTTTTGTGAGATCGACCAGCCGGGACGCCAGTTTCATTCGCTAGTACCTGTAGATGTAGAGTCGCGATTCTCGTCCTTGGCCAGTGCCTTTTTTTGCTTCGATTCCGGTTTCTTAGCAGGCTCGACGGTGTGGTTGCCCTTGGCGTTCGGCTCGCCCCTTTTCAGGATCTTGGAAGTCTCTTTGGCGGCTAATCGATCCTCGACAGTCGACGGATCTGGAAGGTCGGGCAGTTGCAGCCGATGGGAATGCTTTCGCGGATTCAGGACAACTTGCTCGCCTTCGTCCAGCGATCCGGGTTTCAAAACGACGGTCTTGTCGTTCGACGAATCGAACACGACTTCGCGCGTTTCCCAGCGACCGTCCTTTTTTACAAGGCAAAACATATGATTCTTGAACTCGTACAATGCTTGCACTGGAATTTGCAAAGCATCTTGCCGTTTCTCAATGTGAATACGGACTTCGGCAGTCAAACCAGGGCGAATACCAGCCGGGGGATCCACAATGTTAATGATCGTGGCGTACTCTTTTGCCTGCGAACCGGACCAACCCGATGGTTCAGCATATTGATTGACTTTTGTCACCCAGCCCTCCAGAGTATCTTCACCGAACGCGTCAATTCGGATACTGGCGGGCATCTCTGGTCTGACCTGGGTAATTCGCGATTCATTGATTTTGGCCTTCACCTGCATCTGACGAGGGTCCGGTAAGCGAATAATCACCTGTGACTCGCGAACCAGCGCCCCTGCTTCCACCACAAATTCCGCCGACCCACCCCGGCTGCTAACAATATTGGCATAAACCACTTGGCCGGCTTGCGGGGCCAGAATCGTACATCTAGCAATTTGCACCTCTATGTCCTGCAGCTTCTTACGTTCGACCTCGTGGTTCTTTTTCTCGTTCTCGAACTTTACTTCCGCGGTTTTAATATCGCTATCAAATTGAATCAACATTTTCTTTCTGGTTAATTCACGTAGGACCTTCACTTTTGTTTTCGCCGAATCCAACTCGTTGCGCGCCTTCTCCACAGCAAACCGATCCCCATCCAGCTGCAGGGTCGTCACCAAACCCTTGGCAGCTAGTCGCTCGCCTGATTCGACCGATAGTTGAGCACGTTTCAGGTTTTCTTCAGCGACGAAAATCTCACTTAGTACCAGTTGCTCTTCTTGTTTGTACGCGCCTTGCAAGTATTCTTCTCTGGCCACGTTCGATGCTTCCAAGGTATTGCCTGCTTGTACCATCATACCGTAACTGGTGTTTACGGCGATTTGTTGCGTATCCAGTTCTCTCTCCAATACCGAAGCGTCAAGTTTGACCAAGAGGTCGCCCTCATTCACCTGCGCCCCTTCAGCGGCGACTTCCAAGATCGATGTACCGCTTGTGCCCCGGGACTTCACTTCACAACGAATCTCAACGTTGTTCGAGCTTTCCACTTCCCCTTGTTCGATCACAACTAGCTCATAAGGACCGCGCTCCACTTTCGCTAGCATCGGTTCTTCAAAGGCATCCTCGCCCGTGCTAGATAAGTACCACACAGATGCCCCAATACCGGCAGCCGCGACCAGGAAGATCACGATCGCGACGAAAGTCGAACCAGTTCGATGCCGACGAAAGCAGGCTGACGGGGAACAAATCAGCGAAGGCATAATCTGGTCTCTGTATGCGTGGGGACCGTTTCATTATCCGACACGGAAAGAAGTTCACAGATCGTGATAGATTGCGAACCTCCTCGACGGATTCACTGCGTCGGAGGCGAAATGGGTATGCAGGGCTTTCGCCGGGGGTGTGCGGTTACGACGCCTAAATAGTCTACCCGCCATTTGCAGATAACGCCACTGTAAGCTTGCGATCTGTAAGCTGGTGACCAAGGGGTGGCGGAGAGTCCTTTTTGTGCCACTGGCATTTGACTCCGATTAAGGAAGGTACACTAATTTGCGCTGATCTTCACTAATGGAATCACCGAAGAAAAGAGACGATCCTTTTTCGCCGAAAGGACACACCCAAAATGCCTGAACCGAATTACGCAAATGCCGATGGTCCGGGGGCTTGGTGGTGGCTCGCCGCCGTAATCGTTGCATTCGGCCTATTGGTACTTGTCAATCGATGCTGAATGGATGGGATCAGGTCGAAGGTCAGCGATTGGTAGCAACCCCTTTCGCACTTAAGATGTTGAAGAGCTCCTGAAGATGTTGACGATCGCGGGTCTCAACCGTACAGATTACGCGGACCACGGTAACATCCGGCCCGGAGAAGTCGCGATCGTGTTCAATCTCCTTAATACTGACGCCTGCATCTGCAATCAATGCAGTCAAGCCTGCCAAGCCACCGGGACGGTCACTGATCACCGCCGAGAAGCGCGCTAATCTCCCGTCCGCAACCAAGCCCGTTTCGATCAGGCGCGGAAGCAGCGGTAAATCAATATTGCCGCCGCACAACAGCAAAACCACCTTGCGTCCTGACAGTTCAGGTAGTCGCCCGCTCAGCATTGCCGCTAAGGGAGCGGCTCCGGCTCCTTCGACGACACTTTTTTCCAACTCCATTAGTCGAACAATGGCCAAAGCCAACAGATCTTCACTTACGGATACAACCTGATCGACTCGAGGTCTGGCGATTTCAAAGGCACGATCGCCGACCCGGCCAACCGCCAAGCCATCGGCCAGGGTCGGACCTAAATCGATGTTTACTGGGTGGCCGGCAGCCAAAGCCGCGGAATAATTTGCGGATCGTTCCGACTCAACTCCGATCATTTGAACCTCAGGTCGCAGCGATTTAATCGCCACCGAGATACCGGCGATTAAGCCGGCTCCACCAATTGGTACTACGATGGCCTCGACGTCCGGCACCTGCTCTAGGATTTCCAGCCCAATCGTACCCTGCCCCGCGATGATTGCTGGATCGTCGTAGCCATGGATATACGTTAGCCCCTGTTCAGCCGCCACTCGATCCGCAGAGAGTTTGGCTTCGGTGAAGCTATCGCCCTGAATTAGCACATGGGCGCCGGCGTGGCGGCAGCGAACTTGCTTCGTTAGCGGAGCGGATCGCGGCATTACTACCGTTACTGGGATTCCCAATTGCGCTCCATGATATGCTAGCGCTAGTGCGTGATTCCCAGCACTGGCGGCTACGACACCCCCACGTCTTTGCTCTGGCGTTAACAGGAGGAGCGCATTTCGAGCTCCTCTTTCTTTAAAACTGCCTGTCCGCTGAAGGTATTCCAATTTGCAGTAAACTTGGCACCCACAAACCTCCGATAACGCCGCTGACTCAGGACAGGGACTGGCATACACACTGTCGGATATCCGACGGCGGGCTTGCCAAATGTTCTCAATTGTTACGGACATAGGAAAATTGGGACCCGGTTCCTGGTTGACTGAAGTGGGGACTGTTGTGGATACTCTTAGCCGCGAATTCTCCGAACCCAAAGCCGTTCCTCGAACCCAGAGCCGGTTCCTCGAACCCGGACCTCGGGGAATCGCTTCGGCCCTCTGAATACTTAAATGCTTAACTGACGATTGTATGATGGCCGAAGTATCCGGACCTATATTACGCTATGCTGTTTTTTTAACTCTGTCGGGTGGTGTTGAACGTTGGCAACCCCACCGCGACATAACTTCTCTCTGAAAGGGTGACAACTATCGAACGCAATCAGACTAGGATCAACGAACAGATCCGCATTTCTCCTGTACGGGTCATTGGAGCGGATGGGGCACAACTGGGAATTCTTTCTACGGATCAAGCATTGGCCGCGGCGCGCACCGCCGATCTGGATCTTGTCGAGGTCGCTCCCAACGAACGACCTCCTGTTTGCCGCATCATGGATTTCGGTAAATACAAATACGAGAAAAAGAAGAAAACAGGCCACCATACCCATCACACCAAAATAAAAGAAATCCGCTTACGTCCGAAAACGGGCGAGCACGATATTGCCTTCAAGGTCAAGCAGGCCGTGGGCTTCCTGCAACATAAAGATAAAGTGCAGGTCTCCGTGGTCTTCCGCGGGCGCGAACTGGCACACATTGAGGAAGGTAAGAAAGTCATGGAGCATGTTCTAATCGAATTACTCCAACACGGCAAAATCGAAATCACTCCTCAGCAGCAGGGAAAACGGATAGTCTGCACCATCTCTCCGAAATAATCATGACGCCAAATAATCATGACGCTGCCGAACTGGCAATTTTGGCCATCGAACGAAGGGTGTCGAGCGTATCTGCTTCGGCAGCTTGCTTGTCCTGCCGCCATCGTCCCATTCGTGGAAATCGCACCGCCAAACCGGCTTTGTGCCGTTTTGAAATCTGAATCCCTTCAAAGTGTAGTTCGAACACGAGCCGTGGCTCGACGACACGCACGGGGCCAAATTTGTCGAGCGTATTCTGTCGGACAAATCGATCGACCTCGCGGATTTCCTCGTCCGTGAGCCCGGAGTAGGCTTTCGCTATCGGAACCAAACTACCTTCGTGCCAGACGCCGAATGTATAGTCGGTGTACAAGCTGGCCCGTCGGCCCTGCCCTCGCTGCGCGTAGATCAACACCGCGTCGATCACGTACGGCTGCGACTTCCATTTCCACCACACACCCTTAGGTCGGCCCACACCATATTCTGCGTCCCGCCTTTTCAGCATCAGGCCTTCCACGTACCGTGAGCGAGCTTCGCCATGAAGCGATTCCAGGCGATCCCAACTCTCGGCCTTCACGACATCCGATAATCGAATCGCAAACTCAACGTGTATACCTTGTACTAAGACTTCTAATTGCCGTCGCCGCTCGCTCAGAGATTGTTTCCGTAAATCTTGGCTATTTAGCTCTAATAAATCGTATGCCATGAAAGTCACCGGCGCGTCGACTCGCAGTTTTGCACTCACGGTCTTGCGACCAATGCGCTTCTGCAAAACGGAAAATGGTAACGGATGCGGATCGCGCCATGCCAGAATTTCACCATCGAGCACGACGCCATCGGGTAGCGTTTGGCCAATCTCGGCAATCTCGGGAAATCGGTCCGTGATTAGCTCTTCCCCCCGAGACCAGATCAACACTTCCCCTTGACGTCGGATGAGTTGAGCTCGGATGCCATCCCATTTCCATTCGGCCTGCCAGTCCTCGATGGCTCCCAATTCCGCAAGCGGATCTTCCAGCGGATGAGCCAGAAAAAAGGGGTAGGGGCGGCCGGGCGTTGCCGAACCTCCAGCGCCCTCGACTAAGTGCAGATAAGCTTCAGCGCTCGGTTCCCAATGCCCCATCACCCGATGGGCCATCTCGGCGGGAGTCACGCCTGCCACCTCAGCAAGTGCGCGCACAACGAGTGTGCGGGCTACTCCGACCCGAAACTCCCCCATGATAAGTTTGTGCCAGACCAGTCGTTGCCGCGCGTTCAACTCATGCCATGTGCGGGTGATTAACCTTCGTTGGGATTCAACATCCAACTGTTTAACCTGCACCACTCGTTCTTCCACGAGCTGATGTAATGGCAGGTCGGCCGAAACAGCGTTGTCCGGTAAGAGTAAAGCCAGCGTTTCAGACAGATCTCCGACCGCATCATAGGATTCGTCCACTAGCCATGATGGTAAGCCAGTTTCGTTGGCAACCCATTCTCGCAACAGACGCGTGGTGACGGCGCGTTTCACTTTGCGACCAATCAGAAAATACAAAGCCCAGGCGGCGTCGCGTGGATCGGCCACGGTAAAATACGCTTTTAGTGACGCCACCTTCTCCAGTGTGCGAGTGGTTGCATCCAGTTCGTTGAAAAGCTGAGTAAAGTGACGCATTGACTGCCGTTACTTCGTATTCCCTGGATGTCAATCAGAACTCACTAGGCGCACCCTACGTATCGCCGGATGGCATATCGGAAGATGGCGTCTGACCTTCCGTCAGCCCCGCCGGCTCATCGCCGTTGTCAGTTTCGCTGCCCTCGGCATCGGTCTCATCCAGCGTTTCTCCTTCAAAGGCAGTCTTGATCGCCTTTGCTATTATGCCGTGTTCCGTCAGCCAGCGGACGAGCACACTGCTATATCCGTGAGTCGCCCAAACTTCCTCGGCGCCCGTCGCGGCAATGGTACTTAATAGCCCGTCCCAATCGGCATGATCCGACAAAGTGAATCCTGCATCCAGCGCTCGACGGCGACGCGGTCCACGAATTTGCATCCAGCCCGATGCCATTGCCGACGAGATGTCACCAAATTTTCCGAGCCACGGGGTTCCGGCAGCCGATGGGGGAGCGACGACCATTGCTTTCCCGCGGGTTTGACG
>JANNPR010001035.1:0-18951 GCA_031400345.1 Planctomycetota bacterium
AGTTCGGTCATCGCACGGGCCTAAATACGTTAAGACTTGACGTGACAAAAATGGCTCTTGCGACTCACGGCAAATTGCTGGCAAATGACTGGCCTCAGGCTGTTGATAATAGCTTTCGCAACACGGTGTGCAGAATCCCGCCATTGCGGTAGTACTCTAGCTCGACGGGCGTGTCGATGCGGACGCTAACGGGGATGGACTTTACTTTTCCATCGACAGTTGTGGCCGTGAGTGTGATGGTGGTCCGGGGTCGGAGCGAATCGTCGAGTCCCTCCAGATCGAATATCTCTTCACCCGTTAATCCCAGTGATTTCCAGCTGTCGCTTTCTTTGAACTGAAGTGGCAAGACGCCCATATTTACCAGGTTGCTGCGGTGTATGCGTTCAAAGCTCGAAGCAATAACGGCGCGAACTCCCAATAAATAAGTTCCTTTGGCAGCCCAGTCGCGACTGCTTCCGGTCCCGTATTCCGTTCCGGCGAGGACAATTGTGGGAACCGCTGCCGATTGATACTTGCAGGCCGCTTCGAAAATGGACATCACTCGAGTTGGTTCCTTGTCCGGAAGGAAGCAACGAGTCACACCGCCTTCTACTCCGGGCGTCAGCGCATTGCGGATGCGAATGTTGGCGAAAGTTCCCCGTAACATTACGCGGTCATCTCCGCGACGAGCACCGTAGCTATTGAAATCGGCGGGCTGAACCCCCCGCGACATCAAATACTCTCCCGCTGGACTGTTTTTAGAAATATTTCCCGCGGGAGAAATATGGTCCGTCGTGACGGAATCGCCCAGCGCTCCTAAGCAGCGAGCGCCACGAAGTGGACGGATTGGCAGGACCTGCCGAGTCACATCGGCCAAGAACGGTGGTTCGTGTATGTAGGTGCTCTTCTCGTCCCAGGCATACAGATCTCCGCCAGCGACCTTAATCGCATTCCAAGTTTCGTTGGCGTCGAAAGCATGCGAGTAGCGATGGATAAACATCTCAGGCAAAACACACGCGTTAACCGCCTGGGCAACTTCCGCTTGCGTTGGCCAGATGTCTTTCAAATAGACTGGCCCATCGTTGCCACGACCGATCGGTTCATTTTCTAAATCGATATCGGTTGTGCCTGCTAACGCGTAAGCGACCACAAGTGGTGGGCTGGCAAGATAATTGGCCCTCACATGCGGGTTCACTCGTCCCTCGAAGTTGCGGTTTCCGCTAAGTACCGAGACCGCTACTAAATCGCCCTCGGTAATCGCGGTGGCTACAGGATCGGGAAGAGGACCGCTATTTCCGATACACGTCGTGCAACCATATCCGACGGTGTAGAAACCCAGCTTATCTAACGCAGCAGTGACACCGGCTCTATCCAAGTAGTCACTGACGACACGCGAGCCTGGGGCCAGACTGGTTTTGACGTAAGGCTTGATTTTAAGTCCTTTGGCCACGGCTTTTAGGGCTAATAATCCTGCGGCCATCATCACCGAAGGATTACTCGTGTTGGTGCAACTGGTGATCGCGGCAATGACCACCGCTCCGTGACCAATGGTGGCCGAGCTGCCGTTATTGCGAATGGTTGCCTTGCGGGCCAGGGCGGCATCGTCGAGCTCGAACCCGCGTTCTGCAATCGGCGCCTGAAGTGCCAGATGCCAGGTCTTTTTCATGGCCGAAAGGGGAACTCGATCCTGGGGTCGCTTGGGCCCAGCCAGGGACGGTTCGACCGAATTCAAATCCAAGGATACGACCTTGGTAAATTGAAGTACTGGAGTTTCGTCCGTGCGGAAAAGCCCTTGTTCTTTGGTGTATCGCTCTGTCAAGTTCACTTCTTGGTCGGTGCGTCCGGTGCGTCGCAGGTAATTGAGCGTCTCATCGTCTATGGGGAAGTAGCCGATCGTGGCCCCATATTCTGGCGCCATGTTCGCGATCGTGGCGCGATCGGCCAGCGTCATTTTCGAAACACCTGGACCAAAGAACTCGACGAATTTGTCAACCACGCCGACCTTGCGCAGCATTTGGGTGACCGTTAACACCAGGTCGGTAGCAGTTACGCCAGGTCGCAATTCGCCGGTCAGCTCGCAACCAATCACCTCGGGCATCAACATGTAAAGAGGCTGTCCCAGCATGGAGGCCTCGGCCTCAATTCCGCCGACACCCCAACCGACAACGCCCAAGCCGTTAATCATCGTTGTGTGACTATCGGTACCAACGAGGGTGTCCGGAATTGCGACGGGACCGAGTTTGTCTGATCGCAAGAACACGCACTTCGCCAAGTACTCGAGATTTACTTGATGCACGATGCCGACGTTGGGTGGCACACAACGGAAGTTTTGAAATGCCTGTTGTCCCCATCGCAGAAATTCGTAGCGTTCTCCGTTGCGTTCGAACTCGACTTCAACGTTGCGTTTTAGAGCTTCTGGGGAGCCGAAGTAGTCCACCTGTACCGAGTGATCGATCACCAAGTCCACGGGAATTAGTGGATTTACTTTCCGGGGTTCGCCTCCCAGCCGTTTCATTGCAGATCGCATCGCCGCCAAGTCCACAACCGCCGGAACGCCAGTGAAATCTTGCATGATCACCCGGGCAACGTGAAACGGAATCTCTTCTTTGGCGGGCGCGGCGGCATTCCACGAGCTCAAAGCCTTCACGTTTTCTGGTGTGACAACAAATCCGTCACAATTCCGCAGCACCGCCTCCAGCAGCACCCGTATCGAGAATGGGAGACGGGATACGGTCCCCAACCCCTGCTGTTCCAGCCGTTCCAAGCGATAGATCCCGAATCGGCCGTTGCCGGTCTCAAAGGTATCACGTACTCCAAAAGGATCGAACAGCAACGGTTTTGCACTCATGAATTCAGGCCCGCCAAGACGTGAAACGCGGTTATAGCGACAACGCGGATTCTACCGAACTAGGAATGACTTGTCTGCGTGGAAATAGATCGAACGCCGTTCGGTGCGCTAAAGTACGTCGTTAAGCTGCCTATTTCCCATCTGGCAACGAATGTTTCTTGACCGACTTAAGGGAAATCGTAGGTTTACTCGGAGTGTTGCCGCACAGTTCATTCGCCATTATTAATCCTATGTCCACTTCACCGAACGAGAGTTTACTGGCCCGCCTTGCCCGTCTGACCAATGACGGCGGAAGCGATTTCATCAACGAAGTCGCTGCCGAAGTGCCAAGTCACGAGCCCAAGTCAGATAAAGCCGAGGTGGCTGACCATAAACTGGCCAGCCTCATTCAGCGCATTAACCGCATGTCCTCGCAGGGCGGATTAGATGAACCGGCGGAGCCCGCTGCGCTAGTGTCGGCCGCTGTCGTTCCCAGGGAACCGATATCTCCGCAAAAAGGCTCCGAATTCACGCCTGCGGAACCTCGCTCTCTGGCAGAGGCGGGCCTCACGGAGAGCGACGTCGAAGCTCTGGCCATGAAGTTTCTCCTGTCGAAAGGGGACGCCGCCGGTCGCGAAGTTGCCGCGCAAGTCAAACTGCCATTCGTGCTCGTTGAACAATTGCTGAGGCGCTTGAAATACGAACAAGTTCTCGTTTATCGCGGCAGTGCGCCAATGAATGATTACTTGTATCAGCTGACCGACGTGGGGCGTGAGCGAGCCAGGCGGTTGTCCGAGCAGTGCACCTACTTCGGCGCCGCGCCTGTTACTCTGAAAGATTACATCGCCAGTATCAATGCCCAGGCGCTGGACAAACAGCAGCCAACCAAGCGTGATCTGGAACGCGCGTTCCACGATTTGTTGGTTAGTCCCAAAATGCTTGACCGTTTGGGACCTGCAGTCAATTCCGGCAAAGGACTATTTCTGTTCGGAGCTGCTGGCAACGGTAAAACTAGCATCGCCGAACGCGTCACCCGCGCATTCGGTCAGGAAATTTGGATTCCCCGTGCGCTGGGCGTAGACGGCGAGATCATTCGCATCTTTGATCCCGTCAATCACACGGAGTGTGCCTATGAGCAAGCGGAGGGTCTGCTCGATCACAGTAAGATCGACAAGCGTTGGGTCCGAATAGTGCGCCCCACTATCGTAGTCGGTGGCGAACTTACGATGGCGAACCTTGAAGTCTCATTTAATCCTGCAACCGGGATTAGCGAGGCACCGATCCAGTTGAAGAGCAACTGTGGCGTGCTGGTTATCGACGACTTTGGACGCCAGCGAATTAGTACGCTAGACCTACTCAATCGCTGGATCGTACCGCTGGAGAAACGTTATGATTTTCTTAATCTCTCCAGCGGCAAAAAAGTGCAAGTACCGTTTCAGCAGCTACTGATTTTCTCCACCAACCTTGAACCTCGCGATTTGTGCGATGAAGCATTTCTGCGGCGCATTCCCTATAAAATCGAAGCACTCGATCCTTCCGAGGAAGAGTTTTTCAAACTTTTCGAGTTGATGTCCCCAAAACTGGGGTTCAACTATGATCCAGATCCGGTGGAATACTTGGTGGCCAAACATTACCGGGCCAAGAATCGTCCATTCCGTTGTTGCCAACCTCGCGACTTGCTCACCCAGGTGCGCAACTATTGCTTGTACCAAGGAATGGAGCTGATTTTAACGCGAGAGTACTTCGATTATGCCGTCGAGAATTATTTCGCAGTTATGTAATGCAGGGTTCCGAGGGAGCGGGGAAGGCCGCTGCGCGGTCGTGATTTTTTCGCCACCGAGCTTGCCTCGATGGTTTAACGGCTTGTGCACTACTCGCTGAAATTGTGCAAAAGCCGTTGAAACCTGAAACCTGAGCCCTGAACCCGTAGCTTGGCCACGCCCTTCGACGCTCGTTCCTCACGTCTCAGGGACGTGCCACCCTGGACGCTGAACCCTGGATACCTAGCACCAATCGCGTGCTACTTGCACCAACGTGCGGACAAACGTTCCGGTTCCTCCGGCGTCGAGCCATGGCTTGGCAGAGTCGAGAAAAGCGGGACCGGCTATATCCAGGTGCACCCAAGGTTTGCCTCCCACAGATTCTTCCAGAAACTTACCGGCGGTGATCGCGCCACCCCAGCGAGCATTTCCGGTGTTCTTAATGTCGGCGACGTCGCTCTTAATCTCATCCGCGAACTCAGAAAACATCGGCAATTGCCAAACGGATTCGCCGCAAATGCGAGCTGCTTCCAACACGGTATCGCACCACTCTTGATCGTTGGTCATGGCGCCCACCACGTCGGTACCCAAGGCGACGACACAGGCGCCTGTGAGCGTCGCTAAATCAATGATTTTCGACACTCCTCGCTCTGCAGCTACATCAAGTACATCAGCTAGCACCAATCGGCCCTCGGCGTCCGTATTCAGTACTTCGATCGTCTTGCCGCTACGAGCACGCAGTACGTCACCCACCTTATAGGACTCGCCGCTGAGCATATTCTCAACTAACCCGGCAAAGCCCAACACATTCACTGGCAACTTGAGCCTGGCGATTGCGCGCATGGCACCTAGCACGGTAGCGGCTCCGGCCATATCGCATTTCATTGTCTTCATGCCATCGGTCGGTTTGATCGACAAACCACCGGAATCAAACGTTACGCCTTTGCCGACGAGACCCAGCCATGGTTGATCGGCGGTTCCGCCGGCGTACTTCATGATGACAAGTCTAGGTGGACGAGCCGATCCACGTGCGACGGCGATGAGGGCACCGCAGCGCTCTGCCTGTAAGCGTCGCTCATCCCACGTTTCAACTTCAAAACCATTCTCGCGTCCGGTCGTCTCCGCGATGTCAGCAAAAGTCTCGGGATAGAGTTCGTTGGGCGGTTCGTTAACAAGACGTCGAGCAAAATTTACGGACTCGGCGAGTTCACGTGCCTTCACCAGCGTTTCAGTTTCCGCTCCCACCCAGGTAACTTCTTCCGGTGGATGCAGTTTTCTTTCCGTTCGGTAAATGTCCTGCCCAACACAGCCGATCAGCGTTCCGCACAAAGCCGCTTCGGTAACATCGGCTGACCAGCCCTCATTGAGAAAGTAGGCCACGCAGTGCCGTTTTTTATCCGCCATGCGCTTGGCTGCGGCCGATGTAGCCCGAAAAGCCGCTGTGCTGTTGAGCTGATCGCGGGCACCCAACCCGACTATCAATACGCGCTGCGCCTTGATTCCCTGAGGCGCTAAGATCGTTACCAGTTCGCCCTGTTTTCCGCTGATGTCACCGCTTTCCGCCAAACGCGTCAACAATCCGCCGAGCGCCTTGTCTAGCGCGCTGGCCGCCGTCGTCCAAGTCGACGTACTGTACGCGCCCACGACCAGAAAATCCGCCGGAATAGAGACAACGCTTTCAGAATTGTTGTTAGTAACTCGAACGCTCGATGAAGTAACGGATACCATTTTCGCTCAGCGTGGGACTAGGAATTAGAAAAAGAAAACGCGCTCAGCGGTTTTGCGCAAAAGCCAGTCTCGATCCTCGTCTTTCAAGAAGTCGACTCCATCGCGGATGAGTGCTATGGAATCGCGATACGTATTGGGAGGAGTTAACTGATAAGGACTATCACTTGCCCACATCAGTCGCCTAGGACCAAAACTGTCCAACAATCGTTGTATCATCGGGATCAATTCGGTGTGGGGTGGCCTTTTCGCACCGAGCGCATAGTAGGCCGAGATCTTAACCGCAGTATGACTGTGCCTGGCGAGCTTACATAAATTATCGAGGTCGTCACGATGGAACTGGCCGTCGATGCCGATCCGCGCGAAATGATCGATCACCACCGGTGCGTCTGGAAACTTCGCACACATGTCGTCCACGGCAGGGAGGTCCTGGGGGTTAATCAGGCAGCACATTGCCTGCCGGGTTTCAACCGCACACTTCCACATGGCGGCCATGCCGGGACCTTCGAGCCATTGCTTACCGCGTATCAGCGAAGTAATACGAAACCCGCTGGCACCGAGCGGCAACAAACGGCGCATTTCCACGTCTGGGTGGGGCTGCGTGTCGTCTACCATTCCTACCACACGGAATCGGTCTGGGTGCCTGCGAGCCGCATCTAAAAGGTATGAATTATCCCAGCCATGATAGATGTGGTGTTGAATCAATACGACGCGTCGCACGTTTTCCAAAGACGCGATCTTCATCAGCTCTGCATCGGTGAAGGTCGGCGGGTCCAGATCTTGTTTGGCTTTGCCATTTGCCAGCGGAAAACGCTCAACATCAGGCGTCCAGATGTGCGAATGAGCGTCAACCCAATAGCGATCGTCGGGAGCGTTTGCGAGGGCTAATGAATCGAATGGCGATAGCACGGCTGCCCCCATCACCCCGGCGGAAACGGTGCGTACCATCTGGCGGCGGGTCACAGCGTTTCTATGGAGTGAATTTTTTGTCATCGTTGTACGTCCAGCAGGATCAGGATTTGTCAATTGATACGGCGAGCGTACCGCACTGCCGGCCCTAACACAAATCCATTGCTTGCGTTTTTTAGTGCTGCGCGTGGCGAATGCCAAGTGTACCACTGGCAGCCGCCGGAGTTGAGTACGATAGCCAGTCAGAGCCATTCGGCGGCATGCCAGTGCCGGAATCCGATTAGGTTGGCGCACGGAGATAAAAGCCGCTTCTTGAGTCACAACTGAACTTCAGACTGCGAACAGCTTCAGCACTGGCTTGCCGCCGAAAGGAGCAATATGGGTACGTCTAATCGAATGTCGGCGGCGGCCAGTGACACACATTTGGACAACAGCGGGCATGATCGGGCTTAATGGTCCACAATGAATTCGTTGCTATTAAGCAATGCCCACCAGATGTCCTGCAGCGCGTCTGCCGATCGCGGCGGATCGACGAAAAGCTGGCGAACGAGTTGCAACTCGCGACTAGTCGGTCTGCGGGCGACAGATGCTAGGAAAAGGTGCTCGACTTTTTCATCGTCAGACATTTGACTGTCGATGACTTGCCTAAGCACGGTGTCACTTTCGATACTCGTGGCGCGCTGCATCAAAGGACCGGTCATGACGATGATATTTTGTCCGATGTCGCCACGGAAATGATCGGCTTCGTCACCTTCATCGGTACCCATGTTGCGGGCGAACTGACCCAGCCAGGCCGTTTTGGCGAGTTGTCGGTCACCGCTTGCCGGCTGCAATTTTGACTTGGCAATAAGTTGCAGCGACTCGAATACTTCTTCCGGTTGCATCTGTCGCGCATAATACCGCGCAAACAGCGGCGTTTCGCCCGATTCGGGCGAGTCCAGTGCATTTGCGGCCGTAACTTTGCTGGATGCCGAGAAGGGATCACTCAACGCGATCCACGTGATCAGTTGTTTTATGTCGTAATTGTGTGCGGCGAACTGCCCGGACAGTTGTTCGAGTAGCTCGGGATGGGAGATCGAACCGTGCGGTGCCATGTCATCAACGGTTCGCGTAAACCCGTATCCAAAAAAGAGAGCCCACAAACGATTAACGGTGACACGGGCAAAATCGGGTGACGCTACTATGTAGTTCGCCAGCGCCTGTCGACGGTTCGCCTCGGCCAACAAACCTGTCTGCGGTCCCTTTCGGCCATCGGGGAAGGTTGGGAATGCGACTTTCATTTGACCATTGCGTTCCTCGAAATAGATTTCGGCATGGTCGCCAGTGCCCTTGTTTGAACCGGAGCCTTCACCGGCGAAATCGACATCATCCAGGCGAACAAATTCGGAACTCGCATCGCCGTCGACCTTCAGCTGTCGAAAAAAGGCGCTCAGTTCCCAAAATTGATGCTGCGACCAACCATGATGGGTGGGATGATCGTGACACTGCACACACCCGAGCTGCCGCCCCAAAAAAATTCGCGACGTACGAGCAGTGGCAAGCGTGGCTTTAGGTGCCCAACCGGCCAATAAGTAATTCACGGCACCATTGTAGTCAGCCGCTGCGGGTTTATTGGAGCCTGTGGCAGTTATAAGATCGTAAGTAATGCGATCGTAGGCTCGGTTCTCCAGCAGCGCCTTGAAAAGATAGTCCATTAAGCCTTCGCGATTGGCAAGGTCATCAGAAGTCGTGCCACCACTGCGGCCAATCAACACATTCGTCCAAATACCGCTCCAGCTGCGGGCGTACTCGTCACTATCCACCAGTGCCGCGACTAGCTGCTCTCGTTTCTCCGAATGGGACGAAGACGTAAATGCGGTGAGTTCACTTACCGCGGGTATTCGACCAACCAATCGCAAGTAAGTGCGCCTGCACCATTCGGAATCGCTCGCCGGCTCCGCTGCCGTAATGCCGTGCTCTTTCCACACCCGAGCGACCGCTCGATTGATGGTTGCGATTACTTCCTGTTTGTCGGCGGGTTCCGGCTTGTGCCATTCCGGAGTGTTCGTTGCCGCTGGCACCTTGCTTCGTCTTTCGAGATCAAACGGCGCCACCAAATCGATCGCGGACCCTGCTTTTTGAGTTCCTTCTTTAGATTTCGATTCTGCCAGAGAGCCTGAAGACGGAGCTGCAGGGGCGGGTGTTTCACGCCGCTGTGGCGGTGATCCGTTCGCAGTTCCATCATTCCGAGCAGTAGCTGAATCCTTGATCGCCGATTGTCGACCCACTACATTCGTCTGTCGGTGCCGATCCCGAAATAACGTCAGCATCACAAAGCCGACACCTAATCCCAAGAAAAGAATTAAAGCGACTGAGGCTGAGTTGAAACGAAAACTGTTGCGCCGCCGCGGGACGAATCTTCCGCTGGTTGCCGGCTTCAGATGTTCCAAAGGGAGCTGCGAGTTCGGCGACACCGTGCGCGAAGGAATGGATGGGAACAACGCCGTTAGAGGTTGCTCGATTGACCGATCCATCGACTCAGGTAAACCGCCCGGAGCTTTCCGAGTACTTAAAGCCTTCAGAATGCGATCGGTCAGGTCGGGTGGCGACGTATTGCCAAGCACCTCTTCTAAGCAAACCTCGAGTATGGGATCGTCGCCATCGTCGCTCACTTCAGTTTACCCTCAATGCATTCACGTAATTGTTGCTTGGCCCGCTGCAGCAAGTTTTTCGCACCATGTTCGGAAAGCTGAAGCCGAGCAGCAATTCGGGCGCGACTTTCCCGATCGCGGAAGCGCAGTTCCAGTGCCAGCCTAGCCCGTTCGGACAACCTCTTCAAACATTCCCTCAAAGCGTCTATCGCAGAGTCGCCGTTGTCAGCGCCTACCCAGCGACTCCATTGAGTGTCCAAGGCCTCTACGTCCGCCACGGCCTCAACTCGCCCGGAACGTCGCCGCAATGAAACCCATAAGTTGTGGGCCACTTTTCGAAGGTAGGCAGCCGTAGCGACGATATTGTGCTCGACGAACGGCCGCTGCAAAACGTTCAGAAAAGTCTCCTGCGTCAAATCGGCGGCCTCCTCGGCCGAACAACCCAACACCCGTAAGTAACGCCAGATGCCGGCCTGATGCTCCCGGACCAATCGCGCCGGATCAGATGCAACCGGTGTCGTCGGTAGTCCAGGCTGTTTGTCCATGGATCTGAACGCGGAAATTGCCTAGAAGTACTCTGGGAAATTGGAAATTGTTCAAAGTGAAAGGGCCGAGGAACAACTTCCCCGGCCCGTCTATTTCATCCTCTAGGCACTGCCTAGTGCCAATATACCGAGCTGGCATGAATGCCGATGTTGCAAGTCCGGCCGTTCATCTCAAACGAATAACTCTTTGACCACTTTTCCTGCGTTCGCAATCTTCATCGGGCGACCACTCTTGCTGGTGAAAGTCGTTTCCAAGGATATTCCTAGTGCCTTGCAGACCGAGGCCATCACGTCTTGTGACGTGTACGGTTCGGTTTCGACAGATGAGCCATCGGCGTTTGTCTCGCCGATAGCGATCCCACCCTTCATGCCGGCTCCGCCCACCACGACGCTCCAGCTGCGCGCCCAGTGGTCGCGTCCAGCAGTTGCGTTGATTCGCGGCGTGCGGCTGAATTCACCCATCCACATAATGGCCGTGTCCTGCAATAGACCGCGTTGTTCCAGGTCCTCGACTAAGGCACTCATGGCCCGATCCAGAACGGGCAATCGTTGATCCTTCAACGTTGGAAAGATATTGCCGTGATTGTCCCATCCTCCTAAATCTACCTCAACAAACGGAACGCCAACTTCGACGAGGCGGCGAGCCATCAAGCATCCGCGCCCGAATGCATCGTTTCCATATCGCTCTTGTACGGATGCGGGCTCCTTGTTTGTTTTGAATGCCTCCATCTGTTGGCTAGTCATCAGATTCAATGTCTTTCTCAGAACCGCCTGATGGTCCGTGGCCGCTGCGCCTCGCTTCTCGTCGATGAATCCTTTTTCAATCAAATCCAAGGCGGCCATGCGCTGCATCAGCCGGCGATCGTCGAGCCCCATTTGCAGGTTTCGAATTTGGCCATTGCTGCTAACCGTGAATGGCGCCCAGGTCATGCCTAAAAACCCGGGTCCGACACTTCCCCCACCCACCGAAACAAAGGGGGGAATCTCCAGGTCGTTGCGTTGATCGTCGAGCTCATGCGCGATTACCGCGCCGTAACTGGGATGTTCGATATTCGGATTGGGCGGGTAACCGGTGTGCATATAGTACCGCCCACGATTGTGGTCCGCCTCGCGAGTACTCATGGAACGAATGATCGCCATGTTATGCATTTGCTTCGCCATTCGCGGCATATGCTCGCAAATTTCCGCATCGCCGCTGGTACTCATTTTTTGGAATGGCCCACCCGTGTTTGCGCCCGGTTTGAGATCCCAAATATCCATTGCGGATGGACCGCCGCTCATCCAAAGCATGATCGCCGCTTTACGATTCTTTTTTAGATCTGCTGCATGCGCACGAATGCTCTGACCAAACATCAAGGCGGGTACGGTCATTGCCGACGCGCCAGCCAAGTGTTCCAAAAAGTGCCGACGGGTCATTCCCTGGGGCGCAAAGGTCTGCATGGGAGTCTCCGGAGTTGCTTGTGTGTTAGTGGATGATGATGAATTCGTTGCTGTTCAAGACCGCCCAAAACACGTCCTGTAGCGCAGCGACGGTGGCCTTTTGGGCGTCGGTCTCTTTATCGCGGGCACGCACCAATAACAATTGGTTGGCAATCTCGATTTCGCGCTTGGTAGCGTTGCGACTCATGCCCGCTTGAAACAGGTAGCCAATCTTCTCTTGCGGCTTGAGATTACTATTAGCGATTTCAGAAAGGAAACTACCTTTGTCCAGGCTGATGGCCTTCTGTATAAGGTCGCCGTTGAACATCATTAAGGCTTGAGGAATCGTGCCGTTAAACGTCGTCAGCTCCTCGCCTTCGTCATTCCCAAACGCAGTCACGAACTGCGCCAACCAGTCCGCCTTTAGTTTTTCTTGCTCTTCGTAACTGCCCCGAGCCCGATGCGCCTCTGTGGCTACCAACAGAGATTCGTATAACTGTTCGGCTTGCATTTGCCGCAAATAGAATCGGCTGAACTTGGGAATTTCCCCAATCAGAGGATCATCGATCTTCTCGTTACTTGAATTCGTCCGGCTGGACAGAGAATAGGCTTCGCTAAGAGCAATCCAGCGGATTACCTCTTTCAAGTTGTAGCTGTTCTTGCGAACTTCTTGACCTAGATACTCGAGTAACTCCGGGTGAGAGGGAGTATTGTGCGGACCCATATCGTCGATAGGTTTGGTGAACCCATACCCGAGAAAATGCGACCAGTAGCGGTTGACAACCATCTTGTCCAAGAAAGTGGACTGCATCATTAGCTTGCCCAGCTCTTGACGTCGATTAATTTCCTGGACGTATCCGCTGCGTCCGATCTCAGTGCCGTCGACAAAAACTGGATAGGCGACCTTCAATTCCGCGTTGCGGATTTCGTAATAGATCTCGGCATTGGTGGGATCGCGACCCTCACCACCATAATCCTGATTCACCAACTCGGCGGATTCGATTTGCCTACTTCCATCGACGAATTTCCGTAACGCCTTGGTCTGGCGAAAAAAGGCATTCATCTCCCAAAACTTTTGCTGCTTCCAATCATTAAACGGGTGGTTATGACATTGAGTGCATTGAATTTGCAAGCCGAGTAAAGTTTTGGCGGTAGCTGCCGTAGCTAACGACGCATTTTCATCATTAACCTTCATTACTAAGAAGTTAACGGCCCCGTTGAAATTTTCGCTGCCAGGTTCGTTTGCTCCCGTCGCTGTTACCAATTCCAAAACCATATCGTTGTATGGCTTGTTGCGAGCGAAGGTGTCGCGAAGATATTTCTGCATCCCGGACCGACTCGTCAGCGAGTCCTGTTCCGTTCCACCTGCGCGCCCGATCAGAATCGTAGTCCAAATCGTCGTCCAGTTGCGGGCATAGTCTTCGACATAGGACTCGTCATACAGCAGCTTGCTAACCAACTTGGATTTCTTTTCAGGATCGTTACTGCTGTGAAACTCTTTCAACTCTTTGACGCTGGGAATCCGGCCCAGAATGTCCAAATAAACCCGACGACACCATTCTCCGTCGGTGGCAGCGACGGACGGTGTTATTTTGCTATCTTTCCACTGCTGCCGAACTTGTTCGTTGATGAACTTAACTTGCCGAATTCCGTAATCCGACGCCGACCCACTCTCACTCCGTTTTGGTGACGCTGCCAGACAATCACCCGCTGTTAGACTACAACTCACCACGAAGCAACATGTCACTGCCACGACGAAGCCAATCCCCCACCCTGGGCCGCTAAGGGTTCCCATCCGTTTCGTCATAAATCAACAACCTCCCCATAACCGATCCTAGGGGTGACACCGAAAGCTCTACACTTAAACGCGATGACGAAGCCAAAGTACTCGCGCGACGATGGATTTTGTGTGGCTTTTGTTGCCGGCCACAAAGGCCTGCGCAAAACCGCGTTCCTATCTTACCAAAGACATGTCGCGTATGTCGACAAATCGTGTCCCCATGCTGACTTGAGTTCGACCGTGGCCACGACGGCCGATTGCAGAGATACGGATTCCAATGAAAGAACTCACCGGAATAGAGCGGCGAGGCGGCCCCGCGCCAACGACACAAACGGTGTTCGATTTTGCCCATTATGTATCGATACGTTGACGCAAAATGCAGCGGGCGAGTTGGGAACTTGAGTTTTCCTCGCGTTCCTAACTCGCCCTGCTCCCCAATCGGGCTTACTGTTTTCTAGTGTTTCGGTTGCCTCGTCTCCGTTCGTCCGGTGCCTCAACCGTACGTCCCAGAACCGCCAAAACCCTTTTCACGACGCCCTTTCTTCTATAACCGCTCTTCTCAATACTGGAGCTTGCCGCAAGGATTCTTCTGAGTTCCGACCCCGTCACAAACTTGTTCAATCGAGTCTTAGGCAACCAAAACACGATTAACTTCCGTCTCAGGTATGCAAAGGCCGCGCCAATTGAGAATCAACGGCCGCAGCATTAGGTACGCATACGTTGCCGACAAGCCGCAAACCATGAGCAAGTGCAAAGTGAAGAATCGGCAAGCCGAATGGGCGCCGCGTTTGCCGGCGAGCCACAGAAATGACCCCGCCGCAGGTGTCTAGTTGCCGCGTTTGCGACGAGATGTTTTGGACAGGAACTTTTTGTGGATGACCTCCCGGAAAATGCTCGTCGTAATTCCGATGATGATTGGGGCCACAAGGGTAAAGAGAATGAACGCCAACTGCCAGCCTCGTCCACCCTTTAGTGCGCGGACAAGATAAAAGGCGGCGGCGGCCATCATGCTGACCACGAGCATTACCAACATCAACCCAGCTAGCCCGAAACGTGGGCGCCATGGGGGTGTGATATTCCGCGGATCGGTGGAAGTTCCTGACATGGGCGTCCTCATGCGACGAGCGCACAGGCGAAGCAAAAAGCTAGCGGCGGATCACTAGCGAGAGACCAGACGTAACAAGTCCGACTGCAGCGGCAGCCAATCCGCCGTACACGTAAGTCAGTAAATGTTCAGAGTATCGCTGGTGCAGGATATAGGGCGGGGGGTGCGGCTGCTCTAGTTCCTTATCCTCGAGAGAAAGCCACATATCCCAAGTCTGTTCGGGAAAGAGTTGATCGATGCGCTCATTCCAAGCTTGATCCGTGTCGACCGCTGGAATTTCTGGGTGTAAAGCGGTTCGGTACAATCCACAAATGCCTGCTACCAAGAGACCTATGGCCGCGACGACCGCTCCTATACCGAAAATCGCACCTTGGACGCCGCTCCACTTCCGCGTCGTATTTTTTGACGCAGCGCGATCAGACTGCACGCTTTTCAGCTTTCGCAGCTGGCTCATTGTTGGCACTTTGAGAGACCGTCCGCAGGCACATGTCACGGTCTGCCCCGCCTGGGTTAAACCCACCGAGATATTCTGGCCACATTCGCAGGGCAGTAGGTAGTCGTTATTCATTGGATTAATAGGAGAACTGAAGAGATCGGCTCACCCCGGTGCTGCGGATCCACGATTAGCCCACCACGGCAAGCTGATTCCCCCGTCAATGAGCAGGGTCGCCCCCGTCATGTAATTATGTTTAGGATCACACAGGAACAGAATTCCGTCGGCCATTTCTTCCGCGGTTCCTAACCTTCCCAAGGGGATTTTGGCTCCAGCCACTTGCAAAGTATCTTCGCTTGCATATTTTCGTTCTCCCGGCGTGTCGGTCCAACCGGGTTGAATAATATTTATACGAATCCGGTACTCAGCAATTTCAATGGCTGCGGTACGTGCCATGTGTTCGATTGCCGCTTTGGACATATTATACGCCATAGCCCTCGGAGCCGGGATAAAGGCATGGGGTGAGCTGACGATCACGATCGATCCACCCTCTCCCTGCTTAATCATTTGCTGTGTCACCGCTCGCATCAGGTAGAATGCTCCCCACATTGTCACATCCACCGTGCGGCGAAACCCGCTCATGTCGGATTCGAAAAACCGCTCACGATCGCTGTACGCAGCGTTGCTGATTGCAATATCTACCGTGCCGAATTCGTCGACGGCCTGTTGGACCAATCGTTCCACTGCTTGTTGGTCGGCCACATCCGCCTGGACTTTAATCGCACGACTGCCCGCATCGCGGATTGACTTGACGACTTCGTCGGCCTGTTCTGGATGGGAGCGATAATTCACCACCACGTCGGCCCCGGCCCGGCCCAATGCGATAGCGGCCGCACGCCCAATCCCCAGGCTGGCACCCGTGACCACGGCCACTAACCCTTTCATATCCGACATGAGCCGATGATCCTTGTGAGTTGCGTGGGAGCCTGTGCAATTCTCGTCGTTGGGTCAGTTTGGACGACTCAACCGATCTAGTGTAGGTAGTTCGGAGCGAATCTGCACGAATTTCATCCGCTTTAGCTGGCAGGCGGTATGCTATCGGCGAGCGAATAAGGGAACAAGCAGTAAGGGTGGAAATCCGGTGTATTTACCGTCGTAATTCATCCTCAGAATCGAGCTCTCTTGACGTGATCGTGACCACCGCGCCCCTTTAAAGAGTGCTTCAACAAGTTTAGGTACTCGTTTTGTGAATCGCAGTAGTAAACGAATTGGCAACTCACCGCATCCAATAAAAACTTGGAAAGTCGACGGCAGATGCCACTAGACCCGACAATTCCCGTAGTTAGAATAACGGTCGGTGTTGGGGAACGGTTGCCGAGCCGAAATATAAGGCCAATTGCCCTGCGGCTAAACGCATGTGCCGTTCAAACGCATCACCGTTAGTTCGAGACACGGTGAGTCAAGTAAGATACTCGACTCTAGAAACGCGTTGCGGGTTTATGGAAGTCAGTGGGTCGAAGAAACCTGTAGACTAGACAACCCCCGACGGGCTTAAGAAAACAGTGGGCTCAAAGAAATACGGTGCCCGTTGAACACGGTGGGCTCAAAAGTTGAACACGGTGGGCTAAAACGAGTTGGCTAGATAGCCAAACCAGAGTCCAGATAGTGCCAGTGAAGGCGAGCCAGACAGCAAGGCGAGCCAGACAGCAAAGCGAACCGGTGTGAAAGTGGGTGAGTGAAGACGTGAGAGAAAACAGCATGTGTGGTGAGAAAGCATAACTGTTTCGTCCCACCAAGGCGATTGTCGCCTTACTTTCCTTCCCTATTTCCGTAGACTGCAATGTACTGCAACCGTCAGATAGCATGCCTTTTGCCAGTAAATGACTTGGTAACTTTGTCGCAATGAAAGGGCTACCTCCGGCCACATTCACAGCGTCAGCGTAATCTTTTACCAAATGTCATTCTTCAGCAAACTCATGCCCAGTCGGTGGTAGAATTGCTTGGTTTACATTCGCCCGCTGGGCTCTCCACTTTTTCACGCGCAATATCTGGCAAGGCTACTGGCAAGGCTAGATGCCAACTGGGTTCACCAGGCTCAAAGTGAGGGGTTTGTTGCTCGCGTTTCTTATGCTCCCTATTTAAGTGGATATTGACGTGGGGTTAGGACGGAAGTTTCTGTTCTCTTGTGTAGGAGTACTGACTTGTTCGACGCACTGCTCGACGATTTCGAGGACGAGGCAACACGAGCGACGGAAGACGACGAGTCTTTTCCAAAGCTGCCATTAGGAGAGTTGGACGAGGAACTAGAGAGCGGGGCCGATGAGGAACTCGAAGATGCCTTGGAAGAGGGCGACGAGGCCACCCGTAAGCCTGTCACGGAGGAAGAAGAGGAAGAAGACCTTTTAGCGTCGGTCGACGAAAACGAGTCTTGGTCCGATGATCCCGTCCGCATGTATTTGACGCAAATGGGCGAAATTCCTTTGCTCACTCGGCAACAGGAGATCTCGCTGGCAAAACGCATCGAGGTCACTCGCCGTCGCTTCCGCACCAAGCTGTTGGAATGCGATTACGTGATTCAACACGCCTTTAAGATCTTGAAGCGGGTGCACCAAGGGGAGCTTCCGTTTGATCGGACAGTACAGGTATCGGTTACCGACCGTTTGGAGAAAGACCAAATTACCGGTCGTATGCCACACAACCTGACGACGCTTGAAGTCTTGCTGAAACGGAATCGTCGCGACTATTACCTGGCGCTTAGTAAATCCCAAAACAAAGTCAAACGGCGACTGGCCTGGCAACGCTTGGGTCGCCGGCGCAGACGGTGCGTGCGCTTGGTGGAAGAATTAGGTTTGAGAACTCAGCGCATTGAAACCATGATTCGAACGCTGGAGGAATTCAGTCGACGAGTCGATGGGTTGCAGACGAAGGTGCACGAAGCTCGCAAAGTTCGCCGTCCTGCGTCTGAGGTTCGTCCATTGCTAAAGGAGTTTCGCAACATCCTCTTGGCCTCACTGGAGACCCCTTCCAGCCTGCGAAACCGAGTTTGCCTTTTGATCCGGGTCTACGCGGATTATCAGCAAGCCAAACGTGAGTTATCCGAAGGTAACTTGCGTCTGGTTGTGTCGATCGCCAAAAAGTATCGAAACCGCGGGTTGAGCTTTTTGGACTTGATCCAAGAAGGCAATGCCGGTTTGATGCGCGCTGTAGACAAGTTCGAATATCGTCGTGGCTTTAAGTTTTGTACGTACGCCACGTGGTGGATTCGTCAGGCCATCACTCGCGCCGTCGCGGATCAAAGCCGCACAATTCGTATTCCCGTACACATGGTTGAAACTATGTCACGGGTGCGCAATGTATCGCGACAGCTCCTCCAGGAACTTGGTAGAGAGCCTACCATCGAAGAAACGGCGAAGCGGGCTCGGACGACCGTCGATGAGGCCCGTCGGGTTCTGGCAATGAGCCGCTATCCGATTAGCTTGGATCGCCCGGTCGGAAACAGCGAGGACAGTCATTTTGGGGACTTGTTACCCGACGGTACGGCGGAAAGCCCTGCCACAGGCGCTTCGCAGGAAATGTTACGTTCGCGAATCAATAAGGTTCTTAAGACGCTCAGCTACCGCGAACGTGAAATCATCAAGCTGCGTTACGGCCTAGGGGATGGATATAGTTACACCTTGGAAGAGGTTGGTCATATCTTTAAAGTAACTCGCGAACGCATCCGCCAAATTGAAGCCAAGGCAGTTCGCAAACTTCAGCAACCAAGCCGAAGCCAGGAGCTGGTAGGCTTCCTCGATTAGACTCTGGACAGCGGATGTAAAAACATTAGCCCTCGCTCCGCG
>JANNPR010001098.1:0-8297 GCA_031400345.1 Planctomycetota bacterium
GGGGGTAAGCCAGTGCTTGTCCCGTTCGAGACAACAGTTTCCTCCCATAATACGATTTCAGAACATTTGCTGAAGTTGGTCGAGACGATGGCGTTTTGAAGTTGTAGCAGGCCACACCTCGTGGGACAGACGTTTGCTCAGGCAGGAATCGGACTGATCGGTCCGATCGCGTTTATCAGGCTGTAAACGTTGGCACTAGCCTCAACCCTTACTATGGTAGCGCGGAAGGGCATCCGTTAGCATCGACGTCCATGAAGCTATTTCTGGGTACTACTGGCTATCACCCTAATAACCGCCGGGAAGGGGAACGCGATGTGCAAAGTGCAAAATGCAAAATGAAAAATGAAAAATGCAAAATGCAAAATGCAAAATGAAAAATGAAGAGTGAGTGACGCACACGGGAGTGTGGCCGGCTACATCTGCTGTAATGCACCCTCGCGCTTCAGCAAGGCCCGTTTGGTCGCTAATCCTGCCGGGCCAGAATAGCCTCCCAATCGACCGGCAGACCCCACAACACGATGGCAAGGAACGATTAACGGGAATGGGTTAGATGCCATGACATTGCCCACGGCACGTGCAGCGCCCGGTCGACCGACTCGGCGCGCGACTTCAGCATAAGTCAGCGTTTGACCGCTGGAAATCCGTCGGCATTGTTCCAGGACTCGGCGTTGAAACGGAGTGAACTGGGTAACATCAAGCTCGATATCCTGAAAATCGTCCTCAGCTCCTGCCGCCAAATCTAACATACGTTTTTCGAACTTCTGGCAGTGCTGGTATGACGAAGTCTGATCTGCGAACTTTGTCCCAATCGCTTGCAGGGCATCTCTTTGCGTGCGGAATCCGAATACGAATTTGGTGAGACATTCTACATTCCAAACAGCCGCCATCCAGCCGCTTTCTGAACGGAATACTTGAACAATGCGTGTTTCGAATTGGTATCTCGTCATATCATGACCCTTCGCGCACCAAGGAGTAGGTGCTTTGGAACGCCTCTTTGACACATTTTGACAAACCAATCTATACTGCACCCAGCCTTGCGGTGGAAGCTAATAGACCGCAATCTTCGCGGTCTTGTCTTCGTTGCGCAAAGGAATATCTCTATGACTTGTTATGCATCTTGTGCTGATGATTTCTACATCAACATGAATTTGAACACGGAGATGGACCTTCCTAAGAACCGCGAAACCGTGTTGGGCTTTTTCGAGCGTGTTCAAAAGCAATACCCAACCATGCGTAATTTCTACTGCCGCGACGGTGGCGAAACGGTCCTAGAGGAGGAGAAAGAACACGGGAGTTATCGGTGGGCGACGATTGAGGCTCGGCGAGTTTGTTCCGGCTATGTCAATCCAACATCCATTGATCAAGCGTTGGAGCAACATCGCCTGATTTTGGAAATTGCTCCCTACATGTTGTCGGTGAGCCGGCTGGATTGTGAATCGTTGAACCTGATTTACGGCTTCGATTTCACTTACCGCGGAAACCACAACAAACTTCTGGTCGAGGCGCTTGGGCTTCCACCCGCCTATGAAAAACTAACCGAGATCCCAGGCGCGTCGATCATCAGCCACGAACCGTCGATCCAACTGGCATTAGAAGACGACTGCCGAGTGCAAATTCGTGTGAGTGTCGAGACTCGCACCAGCGCATACCATGTGCGAACTGGCGAGTATCCCGAAGAACAGCTCAGTGTATATGTGACGGCGCGTCGCTTTGGTGGATTGGATTCACACGAATCATACGTTCCTACAATGGATCATCTCGCCGGCGTCGCTCGTGAGTTTGTCGATGGTTATGTGATGGAAAGCGTACTGCGCCCGCTCCAGCAGGCGATTGCAATTCGCTGTTGTGCAGTCGGCAGTCCACAATTCAGTGGGCAGTCGGCAGTCGGCAGTCGGCAGGAAAGATTGAATCCATAGCTCGTCGCCAATGTCACCAAATCCTGATGTTTTTTGCTGCCATAACTTACCCTTTTTCACTGCCTGCTGCCGACTGTTCTCACAGCCGGCAGTTACTGATGGGAGTCTCGAGTATGGCTGAGGCGCCGATGACTTCCAGCTTTTCCATTACGGAAATGACTTCTTTGCGTCGCACCATAACCTGCACAGCGCACCATTTCGGATCCTCCAACGCGTTAATCGTGGGGGAGTTGAAGCCCGGTGTGATTTTCTCTGCCTCAGCGAGCTGAGCCCGCGGGATGTTGTACTCCAAAAGTGACCAGGCACGAGCGATCACTACTCCTTCCAGTCGTCGCACAACTCGATCGGCGATCTCGGGCTGACGCCGTTGGCGGTTCTGAATCAGCAGCGTTTCATACGCCCCGATTTCGTCAAGAATTCGCAGCCGATTCGCTGCCAACGTGCTGCCCGTTTCAACCAAGTCGACAATGGCCTCGGCCACGCCTAATGAGATCATGATCTCAACCGACCCCGACAGGGGAACGAGATGAATCGGGGTCTGGTGCAATTCGAAATAATCGCGTGTTATGCGAGGGAAACTTGTGGCAACTCGACATCCGGAGAGCGCCGCGGGTTTGGCGATTGACGAATCGTCCGGAATACAAACCGCTAACCGACATTTACCAATTCCCAAGCTGAGCCGATTCTCCAGATCCACGTCGGCCTCACGAATCAGATCTCCGCCCGTAACGCCCATATCAATCGCACCTTCGGCGCAGAGCACCGGGATGTCTTCGGTACGTAAGAAAATCACCTCCACCGGCATTTCAGCGATCTTGGCAAATAGGCTTCGTTCTTGGCGTCGAAAACTCAGTCCCGACTGTAAGAACAATTCGGTAGCCTGGTCGGAAAGCCGCCCCTTGCTGGGAAGCCCAATGCGGAGAACAGTCATCTGGAAATCTCTTTCGAGTCGTAAGACGTTCGAGGCGTCGAGGCGACAGAAGTTGGAACGATTATGTCATGGTAGTCCGTGCGGTAGAAGTACGTTAGTCCGAGCGTTTAGGGTTAGTGTATCCGAATTTGTGTGCCACTGGCTGCCGCTGGGCAGGCTCGACGATGGGTACACGCTTTGCCAGCGGCAGGCCAGTGCGCAGACCAGATGAGACTGTCCATCGTGCAGGTTCGGCCAACAGCACTGGCTCGCCGCCGAATGAACCTCTCATTGGCGATCCATGTCAACTCCGGCGGCCGCCAGTGGCACACGTTGCGTGCCTACTACATCACCCACTCCCGCGCGCGAATGGCAATTGTTACGATCCACTGCATGGCAACAACCCCGATGATGCAACAATATGAAGACGCCAAAGCCGTCTGTGGCGGCGCCTTGTTGCTGTTTCGTATGGGAGATTTTTACGAATTGTTTCACGAGGATGCCAAGACGGCAGCTCGCGTCTTGGGACTAACACTCACCAGTCGTGACAAGTCGGAAAACCCGATCCCGATGGCGGGTTTCCCCCATCATCAGCTCGAACCGTACCTTAAGAAACTAATCCATGCGGGGCATCGCGCGGCTGTTTGCGATCAAATTGAGGACCCCAAGTACGCCAAGGGACTGGTGAAACGCGAAGTCACTCGAGTTGTTACTCCGGGCACGATTACGGACGACGCGCTGCTCGATCCTTGCGCGAGCAATTATTTGGCCGCCATCGCCGTACTACCGCCGAAAAAGGGTGATCCGAATGAGCAGGTTGGAATAGCTTGGGCCGATCTTTCCACGGGTCGATTTCAAGCGACTGTGTGCTTGAAATCCCGCCTGTTGGACGAACTCGCTCGCGTCGGTCCCGCGGAATTGTTAGTCAGCGAAGGTTCGAAACCTTTGCCAACCTACGACACGCGGTCGATGATGCTGACTCAGCGGCCCGATTGGGCATTCAGTGTCGAGACTTCGCACGGCGTGTTGACCAAGCATTTCGGCACAGCCAGTCTGGAAGGATTTGGTTTCACCGACGAAGACACACCTGCTATCTGTGCTGCGGGCGCGGTGTTGGAGTACCTCAGAGAAACTCAACGATCTTCGTTACAACATATTGATCGACTGGTACCGTACCGTCGGGAAGGTGTACTTGAAATTGACGAGTCGTCACGTCGCAGTCTGGAACTGACCAGAACCATTCGCGATGGAAGCCGCGAGGGATCACTGCTGGCAGTCTTGGACCGCACCATCACAGCAATGGGCGCCCGAACACTGTCTGAGTGGCTGGCCAGTCCGCTTACCGACCCGCACCTCATTCAGTCGCGATTAGACGCCGTGGGAGAACTCATCGATGACTCGACATTGCGATCGGTGATAAGAACTGAATTGCGTGAAGTCTACGATCTGCAGAGGTTGCTTGGTCGGGTTTCGACCGGTCGAGCCAGTCCACGCGACCTGGCGTTCATAGGCTTAACGCTGAGGAGTCTCCCGAAACTTAAGGCAAAATTGACGTGCCGAAAAAGCCAGCTACTCAATCAGCTAGAAGTCGAAATCGACTTGTGTCCCGATTTGTGTGACAAGCTACAGGCAGCATTGATCGACGATTGCCCGCTCTCGTCACGCGATGGCGGTTTCATTCGCGCTGGTTACCAGCAGGAGCTCGATGGGTTGCGGGAACTAGCGGCCGGAGGAAAACAATGGATTGCTCGCTATCAAGCCGAGGAGATTGAGCGATCGGGCATTTCCAGCCTCAAAGTTGGATTCAATTCGGTCTTTGGTTATTACTTGGAAATAACCAACACTCACCGCGAACGAATTCCCGCGCATTACATTCGCAAACAGACCTTGAAGAATGCCGAACGATACATCACGCCAGAACTCAAGGAATACGAAGAGAAGGTCTTGTCGGCAGACGAGAAAGCCAAGCAATGCGAATATGACTTATTCGTGGAACTGCGTGATGCTATCCAGGCCACAGGTCGAAGGTTGCAAGCCACAGCTGGCGTGTTGGCTCAGCTCGATACCTTAGCTTCTCTGGCTGAGCTAGCTCGCGAGCGCGATTATTGTCGGCCCCGGATTGTTCCCGAATCTACGTTGCGAATTAAAGATGGCCGGCACCCCGTTTTGGATGCGATAGAGCCGCAGGGAACATTTGTTGCTAATGACACCAACGCGGGAGCTGGCGAGGGCACGATATTACTGATCACCGGGCCGAATATGGCGGGAAAGAGCACCTACATACGCCAAGTAGCTCTGATTACCTTGATGGCTCAGATGGGAAGTTTTGTCCCGGCAAGCGAGGCCGTGATTGGAATTGCGGATCGAATTTTCGCTCGTGTGGGTGCCAGTGACGAACTGTCCCGCGGCCAAAGTACCTTTATGGTCGAAATGACTGAGACGGCGCGAATTCTCAATACGGCGACGGCTCGGAGCCTGGTCATCTTAGACGAAATTGGACGAGGGACGAGCACCTACGACGGCATTTCTTTGGCCTGGGCGATCGTCGAATATATGCACGATCATATTGGCTGCCGCACGTTTTTCGCAACGCACTACCATGAGCTTACCGACTTAGCCATTTCGCTGCCCGCTATCAAAAATCTGAACGTCGCCGTCCGTGAATGGGAAGACCAAGTCGTCTTTCTTCACAGAATCGTGGAAGGAGCCGCAGACAAAAGCTACGGTATCCATGTTGCACGACTGGCTGGGGTCCCTCGTGAAGTCAACGAGCGGGCCAAGCAAGTTTTAGCGCAATTAGAATCGGAGCACCTCGATGCCGAGGGGCATCCGAAAATGGCGTCACGGCAAAAGAAACGACGACGAGGAGACATTCAGCTCACACTGTTCGCGCCCATGGAACACCCGTTGCTCGACGAAATTCGAGAGGCCGACCTGGATACGATCGAGCCGGACATGGCGCGAAAGATGATTGGGGAGTGGCAGCGGCGGCTACGGTCTGAGTAGTAGTTAGACTGTCCCATTTCCATAACATACGGAAAAGCTTCGTTGTCTCGATCACTAAAATCGTTAGCGGTCAACTCGCACGACAAACCTTAGCGCACCATTTGATTCCGATTGGGGATGGAACACTAATCTTCGCTGATCTTCTCTTATGGAAATCACAGTAGAAAAGGGGCGATCATTTTTCGTCCATTTTCCATCGAAAAACATCTTTTTTGAAAATCAAAATGATGAAGTATGTGGGACGTACATTTGCTGCTGAAGGAAGATGACAATACTAACAGACTACTATTCGGGACGAATCGTCATGTATCCCCATCATTTCGATTAGCGAAGATTAGTGTTCCGATCTTCTTTCCGCTTGAGGTTTCGGGTCGGCAACGAACTTAGGACAGTTAAGAAGTGCAAAAGCCGTTAAACCACCCGGGCAAGTGGGGTGGCGACTTCCCTGAACCCCTTCAGACCCATTTCAGATTGCCGCGAAATACGCGGCCGACAACGGCTGCCTCGGGCGATAGCAGTTGATCAAGTACGTCCTTGCGGGACGGATCAGGAAGCGAAATGATCGTCATATCGGCGTACTTGCCGGTAGCCAGACTGCCGATTTCGTGTTCTACGCCCAGGGCGCGAGCGCCCTGGATCGTTGCTAATTCGATGATCCGCTGAGGCGCTATCGTGGCGTCACTTTGTGCCACGAACTGCATCTCTTCGAACACGTTCAAGTTTGGATTAGAAGCCCTGGAGTCAGTCCCCAAAGCGACATGGGCTCCGGCTGAAAGCAACTTGGAAAGCGGATGATCGGAGTGGCCAAAGTAGTCGGCCGTCCGAGGGCAATACACGACAACCATTCGATCGCGATGCTGCGCCAAAAATTCGATATCTCGGGTGGTGAGATAATTGCCGTGTATCACCAACGCCCGATGTGCGTGCGCTAACTGCTCGAGATAATTCAGAATTGTGATGCCTCGTGGAATGACTGTGGGGTCCCAGGCGTCCAGTTCGGTAAGCAAGTTCACCAGGCGCCCGCAGGCTGAACCAAGCAACTCGATTTCGTCAAATGTCTCGGCCAGATGCATGGCCACAGGGAATTGCTCGGTCCGGGAGAGCTCGCAAACAACTTCGAGTAATTGCGGATGCACCGTATAGGGAGCATGCGGACTTAGGCCAGCTCGCCAATCAGATCCGGGAACTCGAAGTTGCCGAATGTGTGCTTCGGCCAGTTCGCGAAGTGGGCCGATACGTCGGTGCGATAGCCCTAGCAGTTCAAGAAAGATGGTCGCTGAAAGCTGCGAGTCGGCGAATAACCGGTTAGGCCATCCAGCTGAGGCAATTTCACCGATGGCGGTGGTTCCCGCTGCTTCGGATTGGTCCAATCCACTGCCGACCGAGCTGTGATGATGCTGAGTCGCGACCTGTTGGTCGTCACCCCGATCTAGACGATACTGAATGGCGCGACGAATCCACTCGGGAAAGGGCATCCGCGGCTCGCCAAGAGGTTGCACCAAGTCACTGAATTCAAGGTGAGTGTGCGCATTCACGAGCCCTGGTAAGAGGGCCACACCTCCGAGGTCACAAACGGGATGTTCTGGACGTTTGCCGACGTGGGCAATCAATCCGTCCACGATCGTAACCACACCTCGATAGAGTGCGGGGGACCCGACAGGAATAACCCATTCGGCTTGCAGACAAACCGGTCCAGTCATGCGTTTTCAGTTTCGATCTTCAGTTTTCAGTTTCACTTTAAGATGGCTACGCTTCCACTCAACTTGTGCCTCACCTGTCGCCACATGCGCGAGGTTGTATCGGGCAAAGGGAGTCGGTTTGTCCTCTGTGGATTGTCGCAGCAGGATGCTCGATTTGCCAAGTATCCACCGCAACCCAAGACCACGTGTATCGGATTCGACCGGGCGGCGCATGATGACCGCGAGCCACACGGCGGGTGATGACGTCGATCGTCGATCGAGTATTAAAGCCTGGAGCCGAAGCGCGAAGTGTGCCAGTGGCACGCTCTTTGAACAGTTATCGGGCAGTTCGGACTTCCCCCGGCGCATTCACGAAGTGCCGTTCGATTGCGATGTGGAACAGCCACGCTACGGGGACCGAAAGAAATAGACAGAGCGGCATCGTAATCAAGAATACGTGGCCATCGGCGCGGACTCCCCCCAGTGCCAGTATGCAGGCGACTAAGACCGTCAACGGAAAGTGGGTTAGGTAGATGCTATAAGAAATCTTTCCGCACCACTGAAAGGGCCTCAGCAGCCTGCTGTTCGCGATCGTTCCGTCCCATCGTTTGATCCACAGAAGTAGCAGTGAAAACGCACAAGCCACAAAGATGTATTCGCCGACGTGCTTATCCCGCCACTCGTCGGCAAATAACCGCTCGCCAACTCCATATAGCATTCCGATAACCATCGCGCCTGCAGCGGCCCACGACAGCTTGCCCCGGAGATAATTGATTCGTTCATACA
>JANNPR010001116.1:0-2434 GCA_031400345.1 Planctomycetota bacterium
CAGTTTGCCAGATTGCGAAGACGGGCGTTTTAAGAGACCCACCTCGACCTGTCAACATCACTACCCCCAACGAGTGCTATCAGCGCCCCGCTCGCCCATCGGGAGTAAAGGGAAAACTTGGGTAACGCTTCGGCGCTAGATACGAATGGTGACCGTCTTGACTTCGGTATAATTGGCTAGGCCGTATTCGCCAAGTTCCCGGCCGATCCCGGATTGCTTGAACCCTCCGAAGGGGGCGGCAGCGTCAAAAACATCGTAACAGTTGACCCACACGGTGCCCGCTCGAACACGGTTCGCAATCGCGTGGGCCTTGGAGATGTCGCGAGTCCACACCGCAGCAGCCAAGCCGTAGCATGTGTTGTTCGCGCGTCGGATGACGTCGTCGATGTCTTTAAATGGAATGACGCTGAGCACCGGTCCGAAGATTTCGTCCTGTGCAATTTGCATTTCGTCTCCCACCTGATCGAACACGGTTGGTTCGATAAAGTAACCGCGATCACCAACTCGGCCGCCGCCGCACAGCAACTTGGCGCCATCTCGCCGTCCGGAGTCGATAAAGCCCATAACTTTTTCGAATTGCTCCTCCGAAACCTGTGGGCCCTGTTCGGTGGCAGGGTCGAAAGGGTCACCAACCTTGCGAGCCTTGGTCTTGGACAGTATTTTCTCCACGAATTGGTCGTGAATGGATTGCTCGACGAATAGCCGGCTGCCTGCGCAACAACACTGTCCTTGGTTAAAGAATAGTCCGAAATACGCACCTTCCACTGCCGCCTCGATATCCGAGTCGGCGAACACAATGTTCGGGCTCTTGCCACCCAGTTCCAGGGTAACCCGCTTAAGATTACTTTGAGCTGCCGCCTCCATGATCAGATGTCCGACTTCCGTCGAGCCGGTGAATGCCACTTTATCGATATCTTTATGTCGCGCAATTGCTTGTCCCGCCGTCGGCCCAAATCCCGGCAGCAGATTGACGACCCCAGGTGGGAATCCTGCCTCTTGGATCAGTTCGCCGACACGCAGCGCTGTGAGTGGAGTCTGTTCGGCTGGCTTCATGACAACCGTGCAGCCGCAAGCCAGGGCCGGGCCCAATTTCCAGGATTGCATCAGCAGTGGAAAATTCCAGGGAATGATCTGCCCACACACGCCGACTGGCTCGTGCCGCGTATAGCAAAAAAAGGGTCCGCCGATGGGTATTGTTTTGCCTTCGATTTTGTCCGCCCACCCGGCGTAGTACCGGTAGCAGGCAATCGTGAGTGGCAAGTCCGCATTCAGCGAGTCACTAATCGGTTTGCCGTTGTCCAAAGTTTCCAGCTGTGCCAGTTCCTGCTTGTTGGCCTCGATTAAGTCGGCCAGCTTGTAGAGCAAATGCCCCCGTTCCGCAGCGGGCATTTTGCTCCACGGACCCGATTCGAACGCCTTGCGTGCAGCGGCCACCGCCTTATCGACATCCGCCTTGTCCGCCTCCGCAACGTTCGCGATTACTTCACTGGTCGCCGGATTGATCGTTTCAAACGTCTTGCCGCTGACGGCGTCGACCCAACGGCCGTCGATCAACAACTTGGTTTGTTTCACCGATAGACCAGCAGGCATGGTCGATTTCACTGAGGTACTACCAGCAGCACGAGGACGTTCGGCAGTGGCCATTGGAGTTCTCCGTTTGTGGCAATTCGGGACGCCTCGATCCAGCAGACAGTTGCCGGGAAAGGACGGCCGAACTGAATATACGGCTGCCACTGGCTCAAACGCAAGGAACCAATTGAAGAACGCCCCTACATATGGGTCGAACTCATTTCATAGTCTTTGTCTCGAAAAACAAAGAAGTCTGGATTCTTACCGACGACCAGATAGACCGTATCGACGTCTCGTTTCTCGCCAGCGAATGTCAATCGCACCTGGAACCGTCGCGGGCCTTCATCGGCGGGTAGTTCCGAGGTGATCTCGTACTTGGCAAGTTTTTTTCCGGCCTGCCATTGGCTGTCCATGAGCTTAACCGACGATCCGGTTATCACACCGTTTGCAACCGCCGCTTTTCCCTCTTGCCAGGCTGACAGAACTTCCTCGACGGCATGGCGTGCGGCATTTGCCTCCGGGATAAAGCTCGTCGAGCTTTGTCGACAACCGATGCTGAAACAAAAAAGTGCGCCACAGCAAATGATCCAGTCCCGGGTACGCCGGATCCTGGAAAACAGACCCTTGTAAGATTTCATAATGAACTCCGTGGTTCGCCAGCGGCGGTGTGCAAACGGTGCCAACGCCTGCGTCGAACCCAGTAAAAGAGAACAGGTAAAAAAAGATCGATAACTTCATCCGCCACAAGAATGCCACCCAGCACCGGTGCAGCCATGGGTCGAATAATTTCGGCCCCGACTCCATCGGCCCATAACCTCGGCGCTAGACCAATGATCGTGGTTGCTTCCGTTAGAAGTTTGGGCCG
>JANNPR010001176.1:0-3312 GCA_031400345.1 Planctomycetota bacterium
GTGTGCGATCAAGGCGCGGGTACTGCTGCTATTTTTGTTTCTTGCGCCGAGCGTTTCCACTCATGAACGTGACCCACTTGCCGTCGTCACCCTTCATGGATGACGAGAGCACGATATGATCACGTGTTTTGAACTCGTAGACGTCGCGGAACTTGGCGAGCTTTCCAGCCTGCATGAAGTTCGGGCCCTCCGCGTCTAGGGTCAGTATCTTACCGGTTTCATCGATCGTTCCGACTTGCTTCCACATGTAGCCCATCATCGAGTCGACCCAAGTGCCGACGTACTTCTTCGGCTGTGGCTCGTACCCGATCGTTTGTATACCGGTGATTTGCATTCCCATCATCTCGGACTTCATTTCCGACACGACCCAGAATCCCCCGAGCGAACGCGAATTTATGGTTCCCTTGCACTTCATCGCCGGCTGTCCGGGTCCCATGAATGCCTCCGACTCCGATTCCCACTCGCCCACGAACTGCTGCAGCCACTCATGCTCCTTCTGCGGGGTGGGCATTTTGGGAATCTCCTGAGCCAAGAGACTCGACACGGCGAAAAGAATTACGAACGATCCGGACCAGGCAAATGTTTTCATGGATTCCTCTCCGATTTAGAAGTGTAGATTTAGCAAACTTTAGTTGATTTCATCTGGAACGAAAATCACCTGTAAATGAATCGGATGTTTCATCCAACTGGATCGTGGTTTGCTGCAACATCTGGCTGCCGATCTGAGTCGTCGAGCAGCTCTTCTTTCCCATTAGCAAACGGTGAGCCAGGCAATGGGGATCAAAACGCGGAATCGGTGCATGACGAAGAATAATGACTGCACCCGATTTGGCCACACGGAGAATTTCGCCATACGCCGCGGCAAGCAGCGGCGTTCTTTCGACAATCACTTCGTCCACGCTGCCATTCGGTAGGGGGATATTCTCTGCCCTTCCTTGAATCAACCGCGGAATTGGCTGGCCGCGGTGTGGGCCGATGGTCTTCATTGTGCGAGGATTGAGATTCCAGGCGTTGAGATGACGACCTTCGCCGCCAATATCGAGAACGAAGGGGGTGGGATAGCACTCTTCGTTGTAAATGAGGTCCGCCATGACATGTCCGTGCTTTTCTTTCGCCTGTTTCGCGTCTTTGGTGGTTTGATTCTTACCCGATGCGCGTTATCGATCCAGATCGTTGTTGATCCTGAACATCATCTTATTGTCCATTCGTTGAACGACGAAAAACACGAAACAAACGAAAAGCGAGACGATGGTGTTGGCCGTGTTCTGTCGTGGCCCGACGAACTGCGATCGGCTACCTTAATCTGTGTGACACGTCTCTGTTCGCGCTGAGGAGCCGCCCATGCCGGTTCGAAGTTTCTATATCGTAACATTCTTAATCGTACCGCTATCTGCGGTGGGCTTCCCAGCGGACGTCAAAAAAACTGATACGTACCGTCGCATCCGAGCTGCGATCGATGCAGTGCCAGCAATTGACACGCACGACCATTTGCGACCGTTCGATCAGATTCCGTTTCAGGATAAAACCGATCGTGGAACGGGAATGACGATGCGTAGTATTTGGCAGGGAAGTTACTACACCTGGATCCATCCGCTGTCACCGTGGCCGGAAGGCGCCGCTTTCGATGCCTGGTGGGGCGACGCTAAACAGAATTTTCAGGACGCGCGGGCCACCAGCTTCTACCGGTATGTACTGCCAGCATTTAGCGACTTGTATGGCGTCGACTTCGAGACCATGACCGACGCCCAGGCCAGGCAAGTCAACAACCGCATCTTTGACAACTACCGCGATGACAAGTGGCTACACGAGGTTGTGACGGAGCGAGCCAACATCGAACTAATGTTCATCGACCCATACTGGGCGCGCTTCAAATTCGAGCGAGCTTACAAGTTCGCGGTGCCGCTGCTTAACGTCACGTCGATGGTCGACGGTTTTCACTCGGACGAATTTAAGAGCCCGTTAGATAGCCCATATGCATTCGCAAAACAAAATGGTAAGGAAGTCAAAACACTCAACGATTACCTTGCGGCGATTGACTCTATTTTCGTCAAGGCAGTTGAGTCGGACGCCATGTGCTTGAAGACGACGTTGGCCTATCAGCGAACACTCGACTTCCAAAATGTGTCGCGCGAAGTAGCTGAAAAAGCCTTCGGCCGTCCGCGAAGTGAGCTGACTGCACAAGAGATCAAGGACTTCCAAGATTTCATTTTCTGGCGACTTTGTGAACTGAGCGACAAACACGGGCTGCCGTTTCAAATTCACACTGGGCAGGCGCGCATTCAGGGTTCCAACCCCATGCTGCTCGTCGACTTGATTGCCGCGAATCCAAACACCAAGTTCATTCTGTTCCACGGCGGATTTCCTTGGATTGGCGAAACCGGCGTCATCGCCATGCGACACAAAAATGTCTGGGTGGACTCCGTTTGGCTACCGCAACTCAGTTACACCATGGCCAAACGAGCCTATCAGGAATGGCTAGAAGTCATGCCATCCGATCGGATCATGTGGGGCGCAGATACGACGCAAGCCGAAGGTATCTATGCCGCGACAGTGTGGACGCGTCAATGTCTCGCCGAAGCCTTGGCCGAAAAGGTAGAACGGGACGAACTGCGAGAAGAACACGCCATCCGCATCGGCGCACAAGTCATGCGCGGCAACGCGCTAAAATTGTTTCCCAAACTTAGCCGCATGCTGTGGAAGAAACCAGTCCCGCAATAGACGTCGATAAGCACCCCGAAGTAGGTGGCCTGAATGCTGATCGAAGTCCCACTTATTATTCCCGACGTGCCGATTCCCAGCGTAATCGAAGAGCTCGCCCTCGCGGGACTGCGAAGGAGTAAGTCGATTGACTGTTTTGACTTTGTGCCCAGTAGCTCCTCGATAGTCTTTCGTGTCCTCCAAGCATTGCCGAAGGGGACTTGGTGCGAGTGGGGTAGCGGTATGGGAATCAACACGGGTATCGCGGCGTTTTTAGGTTTCGACGCCGTAGGGATCGAAATCGATAAACAGTTGGTGATCGCTTCGCGCGAATTACTCGCCCGCTTCGCACTTCCCGCTACGATCTTGGAAGGCAGTTGCTATGAGATCGGCGCCACGGCGGACCTTTATTTCGTGTATTGCTGGCCAGGACAAATTTCGAAAGTGGAAGAACACTTCATCGCCACCGCGCCGGATTCCGCGAAGCTGCTTATTTGCCATGGCGAAGAAGACGTACGCTGTATGGTGAAGGTGCTGGGTTGAGGTTAGAGGTTAGAGGTTAGAGGTTAGTGGTTAGTGGTTTGGGGTCAGAGGTCAGAGGTCAGAGGTCAGAGG
>JANNPR010001194.1:0-14366 GCA_031400345.1 Planctomycetota bacterium
CGAGCGGCGCGTCGGCACGATTTTCGCGCCCTACCTGGCACGTACGTATCGGTGCTCGGTCCCAATTACGAAACGCGCGCCGAGTACCGCTTTATGCGGCGCATCGGTGGCGACGTCGTTGGCATGTCGACGTACCATGAAGTCATGGCGGCACTCGAGCTCGGCATGCGAGTGCTGGCCTTGTCCGTAGTGACCAACGTGGCCAATCCGGATGCGCCTTGTGTGACCACTGGATCAGAAGTCGTTAATATTGCGTCACTGGCCGGAGAGAAATTGCGGACGATCATTCGTGATGTCGCGGCACACCTGGATGCTCGCGAATGAGGGCAGCATCTTTGCTTGTCGGCGTCGATTTCGACAACACGATCGTTTGCTACGACGAACTGTTCTGGCAGCTAGCGATGGATCGCCAGTGGGTCGATGAAGCAACGCCACACTCTAAGGAAGCGATTCGCACCATTTTGCGTAGCCAAGGATACGAGGACCGTTGGACCGAATTGCAGGGGTTCGCTTACGGTACGGAGATCTTGCGTGCCACTCCCTTTCCCGGGGTTTACGACTTCTTCCAGAAAGCCTGCGAACGAAAAATAAGCCTACGAATCATAAGTCACAAGACGCGGCGTCCCTTTCGGGGACCAGATGTCGATCTTCATGCGGCAGCTCGAAGTTGGTTAGTAAACTTCGGTTTCTTCAGTCTGGTCGAGGTCGGACTCACCGACCAGCAAGTGTTTTTCGAGGAAACCAAACAAGGCAAATTAATGCGCATTGCCGATCAATGTTGTACACATTTCATCGACGACCTACCGGAATTCTTGCTGGAACCTAATTTCCCAGCTGGAGTCCACCGTATTCTTTTCTCGTCGCGGGGCTTGAACGATATTGGTAGCTTGGACGTCGTTCAAAACTGGTTCGATTTAACCAAGAAGTTGCAGTTGGACGCTGAAACGTGAGCCCAGAGCCTTCGGTGGAAAACGACTTTCCGGTCGACGCAGTCTCGCAGCTTTTGCACGCTGCCGGTTTCGACGGGGAATGGCAAGTCCATCGACTCGGCAGGGGTCGCAACAATCGTTCCTACCAAATCGCCGTCGGCCGGGATCGGTTATTCCTCAAGTGGTATTTTGTCCATCCAGCAGATCACCGCAATCGGATGCAGGCAGAGTTCACGTTTAGCAACTTTGTCTGGGCCAATGGTATACGTTGCATCGCGCAGCCTCTGGCCTGCGATGCCCAAGCACAGCTTTCGCTTTTCGTCTTTTTCGACGGGCGCAGGCTAACGATCGATGATCTGAATCAAGGTGCACTGAATCAGTCGCTCAAATTCTTTTGTGATATCAATCAATTTAGGCAACGTCCTCAGGCCGTTAACCTGGCCGACGCTTCTGAGGCCTGCTTTTCGATTGCGGATCATGTGGCTTGTGTACATAAGCGGGTCGAAGGGCTGTCGGTATTGGCCGGTAACGATGACATCGATCGAGAAGTAATCGAATTCATTCATACGAAATTAGCCCCAGCGTTCTCACACGTTCGAGATCAGATATTTGGTGTAAGCGGGCGTCGCGGAGAAGACCGGCGCCGTTTACGTTCCGAAAATCGATGCTTGTCTCCCTCCGATTTCGGCTTTCATAACGCGCTCCAGTCTGATGACGGGCAGATCTTCTTTTGCGATTTCGAATACGCTGGATGGGACGATCCCGCGAAAACCATTTGCGATTTCTTCGCACAGGTGGAATTGCCGGTTCCGAGCGGGTGGCTAGGTCCCTTTACAGAGGGGGTATCGAGCTGTGTTGCGAACGGCGCGGACTTGCGACTGCGAGTACTCCGACTGATGCCGCTTTATCAAATCAAGTGGTGCTGTATTTTGCTTAACGAGTTTTTTCCGATTGCGCGGCAACGACGAGAATTTAGCGGCGGCCAGACCGATGTGCGCCGCGAACAATTGAGCAAGGCTCAAGCCAAGCTCAGTTTGATCGGGACAAGTAATACTTAATACATAGCACACCAGCTCAGTTGTTCGCCGGGCCGGAAGAGTGCCACTGGCAGCCGCCGGAGTTGGCTTTGATGGTCAGCAAGAGTATTTCGGCGACAAGCCAGTGCCGAACATCGTAGGTCAATTGCTCAACTTGTTTTGTGCTTGCTATCGGCCTCAACCTGTTTAGTGATCCGACCGTTCCCAGCACTGGCTTGCCGCCGCATGAGCCGTTTCGTGTAATCCAAGCCAACTCCGGCGGCTGCAAGTGGCACACTTTCTCCTATCTCCTTATCCCCTCAACTCCTTAACTAGTGGCTCATTCAACTTGCCAATCGTTGAGGCACCGGTCCACGCGGCGCACCTTGGGGACGCACGCCGCGCTGGTCGAAACCCAATTTAATGGCTTCTAGAAGATCCGCGCGGACGGATGAGTAATCCTCACCTTTCACCCAAGGTTGCACGACAAAACTCACGTTTTGTTCACCAAGTTGGTCAACGCTTACCTTGGGAGGTGGCAGCTGCAAAATCCGGTCATCGTCTAAGAGCAGTTGTGTCAGAAATCGTTTCACTTCGCGCAAGTCACTGTCATAACTGCAGCGGACCAGAATATCGACGCGACGGAGTTTCTCGGCTGAGAAATTCGAGATGGTCGCGTTCGTGATGCAGTTATTGGGGACGATGGATAAGGCGTTGTCGGCCGTCTTGAGCAGCGTGTTGAATATTTGGATTTCTTGCACGACGCCGGTTTGTCCTCCCGCCGTAACAAGGTCGCCAACCTTAAACGGCTTGAAAATAATGAGCAATACGCCTGCCGCAAAGTTGGCTAGGGAACCTTGCAAAGCAAAACCTACAGCCAGACCCGCTGCGGCTACAACCGCAGTAAATGACGTGGTGTCGACACCTAGTCGGTCGAGCGACGAAAGTGCTGCAAACGACAATAGGGCCGCGTAGATCAAGTTGCAGGCGAACTTGACCAGTGTCTCATCGACGCGCGCCTTGAGTGCGACGCGGCGGAAGACTTGTGTCATGCATTTTGCCAACCACCGTCCAATGATGAAGATCGTGATCGCGGCCAAGAGGTTTGTCAGTAGCTCCAACCCCTTAGATGCCACGAAACTATGCAGATTGGTCCACCAAATCGAAAGATCGGAAAGATCGGTTAAGTTCTCTGGTATAACCCGATCGAGTCCCAGCTTCTGGTTAGTTGGTGCCCCAGGCACTTTGCCGGGCTGCGCAAGTAGCACTGAAACGAAATGGAACATCGCATGACCAACGTATTTGCGAGTGACTGAGAATCGAGGTTGTCACTCGGAACAAATAGCAGACTGAAGAGTTTCGTGCAGCAGCAATTCGCAGCCTTGTTGCTAGCAGTCTTCAAGAACTCGTAGGACTGGCACTCCTGCCCGTCTTTTCTCGGGTTACTCGACGGGCAAGAGTGCCCATCCTACGTTTCTTTGAACGACGGGCAAGAGTGCCCATCCTACGTTTTTTAAAAGGCTACCCCCACCCACCATTTTTGGAATAGAGGCCCCACTACGGCAACTTCACGACGTTGCCACCACCTGATACGAGCCCAGCAGATTATGAAATTGCAGGATTTTTTCCCACGTTTCCTGAGCTGACTCGGCATATTCGATTAGTTTGAGATGGTGGTCTGCGATGACCCCTTCGTCTGCCAGAAATTCGAAGTTCAGTGCTCGACTCCAGTAGTCTCGTCCAACCATGATGATGGGGATGGCCTGCATACGGCCCGTTTGTCGCAGGGTCAACGCGTCGAACAGCTCATCACAGGTGCCAAATCCACCGGGAAACACGACCAGTGCTTTGGCCCGCATCAGAAAATGCATCTTTCGCAGTGCAAAGTAATGGAACTGAAAACACAGCTCCGGAGTGATGTACGGATTTGGCGCCTGCTCTTCTGGCAGGGTGATGTTCAAACCAATTGACTTTGCGCCGACCTCGAATGCGCCGCGGTTCGCAGCCTCCATGATCCCTGGGCCGCCGCCGGTGATGATAACGTAGTCGAATTCGCGCTTAGTTTGACACGCTAACGAGACGATGCGGCCGAATTCGCGAGCTTCATCATAGTACTTCGCCTTCGCCAGGATCCGCTCGGCCCGCTGGACTGCCCGCAGTCGCGATACATCGTCCGGCTTTTCAGTAGCCGCAAGGCGCGCACGTTCCAACCTGGCTACGGCTTCTTGCCGCTCCACCACCTGTGTGCCGCCAAATACAACAATCGTTGAACGAATTTGTTGTTCTGTCAAAATGCGTTCGGGCTTGAGCGATTCCAACTGCAGTCGCACCGGCCGCATGTCCGGACGTTGAAGGAATTCTGTGTCCAGTTCGGCAAGTCGAAAACTGGTTGATCGTTGGATCGCCAATAGATTTGCTTCAATCTCAGGTGTCATGGACATGCATCTCCTCCAGCATGGGAACTAAGCGGAACGTTTAAAGGTACACCAACCCGAAGCGCAAGCGTGGCGCGCAGTGTGCCACATCTGGCAGCCGCCGAAATAAGTTTGGACGCACGATCACGCTCCTTTCGGCGGCAAGCCAGTGCTGAATCTGGTCTCGTTCTGTGTTCAGGTGGGCCGAAAAACGGCCACTACAAACTTTTTCTGCCTTGGCCGAGCCGAATCGGGTTCACACACTTGCTTGCCGCCGAATGACCTTAACTGGCTATCGTAATCAACTCCGGCGGCTGCCACTGGCACACTCGGGTTGGTATGCCCATAACTTCTTCTGCGGGTCTACTTCGCGATCAAAGTCCGCGCACAAATGGCCATGCCAGTGCTAGTTGCCGCCACAAGACCAAATAAAGACAACTGAGAAAAGGTACCCATGCCGCTACTGGGACTAGGCCGATGAGCGGCCAAGCAAAGGTCCCTAGGCGTTGAATGGTTTGGCCGGCCAACGTGAGTAAACCGATAACTAAGACCGCTTGCCAGCCTAGGAACAGACCGCACAAAGACAATTCAAAAACAGCAGTCGCCAAGGGGCCTTTGTGGGAAACCATCCCAGCGACCGCGGTGATGAGCATTCCCATGCCGAAGCCCGTACCAAGTCCAGCCAATGCGCTTCCCAGGCCTGCCAGGTACATCGGAAGTTTCAGATTCGCCCGTATCGGAACGGGATGGACGTAAGGCCAAACGGACACTGCGATGAGACCCACTGCCGTTGCGAACAGGATAAGTTGAATTGGCAAGCGGTGACCGTCGAAACGGATCATCACACTCGCTATGGTGATGGTGAGAAACGTGGCGTGATAAGTCAACAAACCGATAAGCTGATAGATCATTTCTTCGTCGGATCTAAGATCCCAGCCGCTCGGTAGCGTCCTACCAAGGTTGATGACATACAACAGATACAGACCCAGAAAGATGGATGCGACCAGCAATTCTATGGCGGGATATCGAAAAGGAATCGGCGTGCTGCAGTCACGGCATCGGCCACGTAACCAGAACCAATTCAGGATCGGGATGTTATCGAACCAGCGAACGTGATGGAGGCAATGGGGACAACGTGACCGAGGATTAACTACGCTCAATCCCGCGGGCCAGCGGTAAATGACAACATTGAGAAAGCTCCCCGCGCAGCTCCCGAAAGCAGTGAACCAGATCCCCAACAGGATCCGCCCAATGAGCAGCAAGTTCGTCGCTGGTTCAATCAAGTAATGGTTACTCATGAATTGTGTGCCGATGGTATACCCGAGTCGGCCTGCGGACTACAGCCAGCGAGAAAGCGGGCCGCCGCGAGCAGCCATCGCGTCGACTCGTCGTGACACCTCGGGATCCTCGCTCAACGGCGGAGCATGATGAGGCTTGGAACGAGCGTCGATGACTAAAGATCCTTCACAGCCCCAATGCTTGTCTCGAATGCTCGACCGGATGCCGTAAACATCGGCAGCTGGATTGCTGCGTGTGAACACGACCCATAAGAAGTTGTGCAAATTACGTGCAACGAACTCGCTGTCATCGACAATCACAATGAACGGAAATCGGTTGATGGAGTGTTGGGCGTCATAGGCGTCACAGAACCGTTGCACCGCAATATCCGATTGTCCGTTCTTCGCCGCCCAACCGGGTCCCGACACAGCCAACACACCCGGAAAACAGAGCTGAGGAGCATAGAATCCTTCTGAAACTTGCAAGTCACTCGGCAGCTCGTTTGGCAATTGCCTGATGTCCGGCCCGACAGTTGCGATCACAACTTTCGAACCCGCGTTCAAGGCGCCTCCCGAATAGTCCAAGGTGTCGATTGTGGTACGAGTGTGAAAATGGAGGTCGCGCCGCCAATCGACGCGTTTCAACACATGCCGAAAGAAGCCATCTATGTCGTGAATCTCCAGTTGCGGATCATCGTCCCGGTTGATAATCCATAGGTACTTTGCCAAAGACATCTGTCCCATTCCCAAGATTGCATTCGCTTGAGTCAGTAGCTCTTGAGGTTGAGCAAGCTGGCTGAAAGGGGCATACCGTTCGCTGCCAATTGCCAGCAAAAGCGGATGGACACCCGCGTCATCCACGGCGTGCACCGCGTGAAGTCCGGGAATGACGTTGGGTATGATGGGCCCGGTCAAATCATGAATGAGCTGTCCGAAAACCGTATCTTCCTGCGGCGGTCGCCCCACCACCGTGAACGGCCACACCGCATCACGACGATGGAATACTTTCTCCACCCGTAGCACGGGAAAGTCGTGAGCCAGACTGTAATAGCCCAAATGATCACCAAAAGGACCTTCGGGTAACTTCTTGTCCTCAATGACGGTTCCCGCAATACAAAAGTCGGCCTCCGCATAAACCGGTAGCAAATGGCACATGTCCGATGGCCCGGTCGGGCCTCGCGCGCGAATCATCGGAATGCGATGTCCAGCGAGTGCACCGGCAAATGTCAGTTCAGACATTCCTTCCGGCAGGGGCATCACCGCGGCGAGGGTCATCGATGGCGTACCGCCCACAAAGATATTCACTCGGAATGGCTGCCCATGTCGTCTTGCAGCAGTATGGTGCACGCCAATCCCGCGATGAATCTGATAGTGCAAGCCGATTTCCTGATCCGTCTGATACTGTCCGCCGGATAGCTGAATTCGATACATTCCCAGGTTGGAATTCAGTATCCCGAGCTGTTCAACGTTTTCGGTATAAACCATCGGCAACGTAATGAACGCACCTCCGTCGTTTGGCCAGGATTTTAGCTGGGGCAACTGGCTTACGGATGTTTGTCGGTCAATAACTGCCCCACGACGAACTTGCCGGGGTAGCATCGACAACGCGGTGAGCGGCGTCTTCCAATATCGAAATGGCCGACGCCAGAATTCATTCGGATCCACCTTCAATTCAATCAGGCGCCGCACCGAATCGAGCGTATCGCGAAAAAGAAAATGAGCTCGTTTTAAGGTGCCGAAGACGTTCGACACCATAGGAAATTGGCAGCCCTTCACGCGGGAAAAAAGAATGGCAGGTCCACCCGCCCGGAAACAACGACGATGAATCTCCGCAGCTTCAAGCTCAGCATCGACTTCATCGTCAACTCGGACCAATTGACCTGTTGATTCCAAATCGCGTAGACAGGACTGTAAATTGCGATATCCCATGCGAACATAGCTAACCCGTAGGTGTCATTAGACGGCGAAAACTTCGGGATAGAGGCCCCTTGGATAGCCGGTGAAATGCAATTCGGCGGCCAGCCAGTTCCACGGAAAATAGATCGCACAAATCCACAATGTAGTAGGCACACAGAGTGTGCCTACTACAACGGGCAGCGCGGATGAATAATCGGATCGCAACATTTTTCAAAACGCCATATCGTCTCGTTCGCCTAGTAGTTCGGACAAGCGTTTATTGACAATTTGATCGCGCGATTCCGCTCGACTTTCGATCGCCTTCCGCATCCGCTGCATTTCGGCCTCGAGACGCTTTAATTGCAGCTCGCGTTTATCCTGGCGAACTTCGAAGTGTTTGTTAATTACTTCGGCCAGTTGATCTTTGACTTTAGCGCGCTCATCCTCGGGAACTTGACGAAGTTGACCGGACATTTCATAAGCTCTGCGTTCTAATTCCCGATCTTGTTTCTCCAGTTCGTACATTTCGGGATCATACTTCTTCATTTCCTCGGAGAAGCCCGACATTCTCATGCCGGGCATGCCCGGCATGATCATACCTGGCCCACCGGGAAAACCCGATTGCCCAGGCGGTCCGTAGGGGTTAGCTCCGGGAGGGGCGAAGCCGCCGTCGAAATGATCGCCAAACCATCCGCGCGTACCTTCTGGTCCTCTTTGTCGCCCTTCCTGAGATACATCGGGCCCACGGTCTCCCTCGGGTCGAGTTCCGTCTAGTCGGGCTCCGTCTGGTCGACGAGGTTTTTCTGCCTCGGGTTTCGGCCGTTCTCCTTCGCGGCGGGGCGGCGGTGGGTCGCGGCGTTCGTCTGGTTTCTCGTCTTTGGATTTCGGCTCTTGTGCACTTGTCAGCAACGCTCCATGGAACAGCAGGCTAGCGGCCAAACATCCGGTAGATAACAACCATCTCCAGCGCATAAACAACTCCTTAAAGGAAAGGCTCGTCTAAAAGGACTACCCTCGAGATTGAAATTCTTAAAGCGAACCGCCATAGCTAGTTGGAGTTTGGCTATTTGGTGCGGCGCGGGAAGTCACCGCTTGTGTCAGCTGTGAGTTTTTCGTCGGCGCGCCGGAGGGCCAGGTGACGATCAGAGCGATCAGCGTTGCGGTAGCTATGACTCCGGTCACCAATAGCCAGAGTTGCGAGGGCTTCTTCCGGCGTACATCAGTCACACAGACCTTATAGCAAATGTTGGCATGGAATGCATCGGGCTGAGCTTCTAAGGCTTGGGTCGTCTGCTTCAGCGGACCTGTGCACCATGGCCATTCAGTAGCCATGGACCAAGCGTCCGTGCTCGTGGAGCCAGGGCGACAAACGTTCGCCAGAAGTGTGCAACGGGTTGAGGGCGTTCATGTTCTACAGGGCTAAACGTACTCGGCCGGGCTTTATTGCAGCAATGAAAAAAATGAAGTCCTGGTTGATTTCATTACGATACGTATGTACAGTACGCCAAAAGGAGCAAGATAGAGAAATGAGCCAGTTTTTGCATCCGGAATCCCGCCAAGATCTGTTGGAATCGCTGCGTGCTAGCTTAGGCCGCATCGAAGGAGCTAGGCATTTACAAGGCGGAGGACTCATTGGCAGCGGCCACCCTGTGCTAGACCAGTTGCTTCCTAGAGGGGGGGTAGAGCGAGGCTCACTGGTGGAATGGCTAAGCACAGACCAGGGAAGTGGTGCCGGAACTATAGCTTTGAGAGTAGCCCGAGAGGCAGCTCGTGGCGGTGGTGCGATCGTCGTCATGGATCGTCAGCATGCATTCTACCCGGTGGCAGCGGCCGGAATGGGAATCGACCTGCAACGCTTAATTGTGGTGCTGACACGCAATCAAAAAGATGAATTGTGGGCGATCGACCAGGCTTTACGATGTTCGGGAGTGGCCGCGGTCTGGGCACCTTTAGAACAGCTCCATTGGAGATCCTTTCGGCGACTCCAACTGGCGGCGGAAAGTGGCGAAGCCATTGGTTTATTGATACGCCCCGCCAAAGTTCGCGGACAACCTTCCTGGTCGCACTTGCGATTGCTTGTCGAACCACAACCTCAGGGAATAACCTCCACGCCAACAGGAACAACAAGACGCGTCCGAGTCGAGCTGCTCCGCGGCAGAAGCAGCAGTGGACTGTCGGCAGTGGGCAGTGGGCAGTCGGCAAAAGCAGCTACGGGCATGGCTGTGGAATTGGAAATCGAGATGGCAGGAGAAGCGCATCATGAGACGCATACTATGTCTAGGGTATCCCAATTGGCGCGTTCAAAGGCTCGTCGTCGCTCGGCCGGAACTTAAAGGAAGGCCGCTCGTCTTGTATGCCCGCGATCCGCGTCGCGGGCAGTGCATTGCCGCGTGTTCGGACGAGGCACAAGATATTGGCGTACGACTAGGCATGCCTTTATCCGAAGCGATGGCTCTGCTACGCCGATCGGGCAGACGTCCGTCGGCTCTGCATGTTGAACCGTACGATCCCGAGGCTGATTTAGCAGCGTTTCAACGATTGGTTGAATGGTGCAAGCAATTCAGTCCGATTGTGGGGATGGAATCGGAGCATTGCTGGGATAGTTTGTTGTTAGACGTCACAGGTTTGGGACCGTTCTTTGGTGGTGAGCTGGCTCTGGCTACGAACCTAGCAAGTCAGGTGAAATCGCAAGGCTACGTCGTTCGTGTCGTTATTGCGGATACGATTGGAGCAGCCTGGGGGGTGGCTCATTATGCTTCCCACTTTGACTCCGATGGCACAAATCAAGACCATCCACTTGTCATTTCCTCCAACCAAACATTGGCTACTCTGGAACCGCTTCCCATCGCCGCTTTGCGTTTATCAGGTGAAACTGTCTCGTTGTTGCATTCCTTGGGAGTGGAGCGCGTGGAACAATTGCTGAGGCTACCACGAACGGGGTTAGCTTCCCGATTTGGTGACGAACTGCTGCGAAGATTGGATCAAGCCGCGGGATCCCTACCCGAAGTGATTGTGACTCAGTCCTCTGCACCCCAGTTTTTTGCAGAACATGCTTTGGAGTATCCGGCAGAGAGTCGGGATGTAGTGGAACTAATCTTGAACCAGCTGGTGGAACAAATCACCCAACAATTAGCTCAGCACGAGCAGGGAGTGGTACGGCTACTGTGCCAGTTAGATTGTGTGGGAGGCGACCCATGGCACTTGCGGATCGATTTATTTCGACCGACGGCCGTCGCCCAACATTTACTTGAATTAATCGGTTTGCAATTGGAACAACGCACACTTACGGGTCCAGTCGATCGGATTCGAGTCCAGGCGGTGTTAACAGCTCGCTTGGAGTACGAACAAGGGGAGTTGTTCGCTTACGGAGATGAATACGAGCGGGGAACCCGCATAGGAGGCAAAACGGAGATTCCTGCGAATGAATCAATAGGGAATGTTTGCTGGAAACCACGAGGTGGGACTCGTGAATTGTCTCGTTTGATCGATCGACTTAGCAATCGGCTTGGTCGCGCCGCCGTAGTACGAGCTTGTTTACGAGCAGATGCGCAGCCGGAGCGAGCTTTTCGTTATGTGCCATTGGCTGGAAAAGTGCCTGTGGATGTAGCTCAGTCTGCCCAATCCAATCAAGCAAAAGGGGCCAATCAAGCAAAAGGGGCTAATCAAGCAGAAGGAACCAATCGGGCATCCCAGTCGACTCGTGAATTCGGTTTGCGCCCGTTGTATTTGTTCTCAAGTCCCATGCGGGTAGACGTTTTAAATGTGCTGACGAATGGAGCACCTGTGCTTTGGAGGTGGTTAGGGCGAGAGCATTCGGCCGTCCAGCATTGGGGACCAGAACGCATCGAAACTGGCTGGTGGCGGGGCCGGAGTGTGTGCCGCGATTATTATCGAGTCCAAACTGCTCGCGGTTTGCGCTATTGGTTATTCATGAACCTGGATGATGGTTGCTGGTTTCTACAGGGGGCATTCGAGTAACTGGTTACGGCACACGGAGTGTGCCTACTACATCTACTACGGCAATAGAACTGGACATCTTTCGTAGCCCATGATGTAATAAGCAGTGGAATTTCACTCCCACCTCCATGTGTGGGCTAACTCAACCGAAATTAGCTGGACAGCGGACTCGGTCAGTTGAAGTTAGTACCCAACACCCCTCCGGTTCAATAACAACTGCCTTCGTTTTCGGATTCAATTGAAGTAACTCACCATGCAAAGAAGCGTATCGTTCCTTAGTCTTTGTGTAGGCATTTTGATTAGTGGGGACCCGAGCTACGCTGCGGAACAGCCGCTCAAAGTCAACTACAACCGAGACATTCGCCCGATTCTTTCGGATGTCTGCTACGCCTGCCATGGTCCGGATGAACAACAACGTCAGGCAGGGCTCCGCTTGGACTTACGAGACGGCGCCTTTGCCAAGCTGGAATCGGGAGTCACCGCAATCGCACCCGGAAAAAGTGCCGAAAGCGCAATCGTTACTCGGTTACTTTCCCACAACCCCGACGAAGTCATGCCGCCCCCTACAACCGGGAAAAAACTGACGCTTGAGCAAATAAAAGTGATCCAGAAGTGGATCGACGAAGGGGCCGAATGGCGAGATCATTGGTCTTTAATTCCACCTGCCATCGCGGACCCGCCCGTAGTCAAACAGGTCGATTTAGTAGCCAATCCAATTGATCGTTTCATTCTTGCCAAACTGGAACGTGAAAGCCTTGAACCATCACCCGTGGCCGACAAGGTCACATTGATCCGCCGACTGACATTGGACCTAACTGGGCTGCCTCCTACACCCGCAGAGGTCGATGCCTTCTTAGCCGATGCTTCTTTGGAGGCCTATGAAAAGTTGGTGGATCGGTTACTCCAATCCCCTCGTTTCGGCGAACATATGGCTCGCTACTGGTTAGATGCGGTGCGCTATGGCGACACGCACGGTTTGCATCTCGACAACGAACGATCGCTGTGGCCATTTCGGGATTGGGTGATCCAGGCCTTCAATCAGAACATGCCGTTCGATCAATTTACGATCGAGCAAATAGCAGGCGACCTGCTGCCAAATGTCACGATTGAGCAAAAGATTGCCAGCGGATTCAATCGTTGCAACGTCACGACAAGCGAAGGGGGCTCGATCGACGAAGAAGTGTTGGTGCGTTATGGCACCGATCGCACCGAGGCAGTGGGGACGGTCTGGCTCGGTTTAACGCTCAACTGCTGCATGTGTCATGACCATAAATTCGACCCGATCACTCAAAAAGATTTCTATCGTTTTTACGCTTTCTTCAATTCGGCCGCCGATGCCGCGATGGACGGTAATGCGCTGACTCCGCCGCCGATCATGAAGTTACCGACTGCCGAGCATACGCGGAAACTGCAAGACTTCGACGCTCAACTCACTCAGGTGCAACAACAAATAACGGATGCACTGGTAAAAGTTGAATACAGCGAGCCTCCGGTGGTGGCAGGAGTTACCACCACCGGGCCTGCCGAGTTCGTTTGGATTGACGATGTATTGCCAGCAAACGCCAAAGCTCAGGGAAATTCCGCTTGGGAATTCGTGGCGACTCCGCATCCGGTATTCAGCGGTGAGAAATCGTCGACGCGCACTGCAGACGGACTGAGTCAACATTTTTTTACGGACGCCAGCCCTGGCCTAAAAATTGGCGACGGAGACAAACTGTTTGCCTATGTCTACCTGGACCCCACCAATCCGCCCAAAGTAGTCATGCTGCAATGGAATGACGGGTCTTGGGAGCATCGAGCCATTTGGGGAGAAGACGTGATTCCCTGGGGAACGACCGGACAACCCAGCCGAATGGCTATAGGACCGTTACCTAAACTCGGAGAATGGGTCCGACTCGAAGTGGAAGCGACCAAGGTGGGCTTAAGTTCCGGGACTACCTTAAATGGCTGGGCCTTTACGCAGCACGGTGGCAAAGTATTTTGGGACAAGGCCGGCGTGGTGACTCGTACTCCGCAGTCTGGGTCGGGCTTTGAATCCCTTTTAGCTTGGGAGGCGTACGAAACAGCACAGACCAAGTCTGAAACTCCCCAACCCGTTCGAGACGCGATCAAAATCGAATTCACCGCTCGAAACGACTCGCAGAAAAAACAGATCCGCGATCATTTTTTGGAATATGTCTATCCCAAGACCAAACCGGCATTCGACCCACTTCACCAACAGGTCACGGATCTCAAAAAGAAACGGTCCGACCTGGACAGTTCGATACCCACGACGATGGTCATGGCGGACATGCCTCAACCTCGCGAGACCTTTGTGTTAGTTCGCGGTGCCTATGACAAGAAGGCAGACAAGGTAACCGCTGGAGTGCCTTCGCTGTTCCCGCCAATACCGGAAGGTGTTTCGGCCAATCGATTGGCACTGGCCAAGTGGTTAATTGACCCCCGGCATCCGTTGACATCGCGGGTGGTGGTAAACCGGTTTTGGCAGCATATTTTTGGCACTGGTATCGTCAAGACTCCAGAGGACTTTGGTTCTCAAGGACAGTGGCCGACCCATCCAGAGTTGCTGGATTGGCTTGCTAGGGACTTCGTCACCTCCGGCTGGAACGTGCAAAGATTGCTCAAACTAATGGTCATGTCACACACGTATCGGCAGTCGTCATTCATTTCGCCTCAGCATCTGCAGCGAGATCCCTCGAATGACCTGCTAGCGCGGGGACCCCGTTTCCGGTTGGATGCGGAGGTCATTCGTGACTCGGCTCTGTTTGCGAGTGGTCTTCTTTGCTTCGCTGTATGGACAGGTTACCTACGAAACAGGCAGGGAAGGACAAGGCGGGAGCCTTAATGCGCGACCCGAAACTCGCTGTCGTCGCACAG
>JANNPR010001223.1:0-4708 GCA_031400345.1 Planctomycetota bacterium
ATGGCGCTATCCACTGCCGGGGATTCATTAATATGAAACGGTTGTGGAAACTCGAGCCACTCATGAAATGTCACTAACTTGTCGTTGAGTCGTTGCTCCCGTTGCTGCAGTTCCGTCGATTGACGCACAACTTCTATGTTCCAATCGTCGCGAACGATTGTTAGAGAGTTGCGGTCGTCATCGAGTTGCGCGATGCGTGAATGCAACTGTTTCCGTAGGTCCGTTAACTTGTCGTCTGTCCAGGGAGAAAACACCAGTGGCCAGATGGTGGCCGTAATTCCCAGCAGGTTGGCCGAAATTAACAGCCACCATAGAGGCCCCATCGCTGGGCGATTCCAGAGAATGGTGAATAAAACAATGAGACCGCAAGCAACCGCTACGGCAGCCGGCAACCAGCCGACGGGAAACTTTGAGCGCGACGTCGGTGTGGAAGAGTGATGCGTAGATGTCATTTATAAGTTGAGGCCATCCGTGGTTCAAAATCTGAGCGGCCCGCAAAGAAACGCAACGTTTGTAATACCGATAAGAAACTTGCTACGCTGTGGACCTTGGGAATACGTTCGCAGGGCCCTTGGCTTTGTTCTACAATTGCCGTTTCCCGAAAGCGATAGCTCCCAGGAATGTTGGGCCAGAATACGTCTTCCGCCTTGTCCAACATTCATCTCGAATGGCCGTTCTTGAAAGGACGAAAATCGTGTTGCATCGTACACCTCTTGTTAGTGTGGGTTTCGTATTGGCCTGGGGCATCGGTTCGATTGGCAGTTCGGCCGATAATTCGCCCCCACCGGGGTTCAAGGCCTTGTTCAATGGGAAAGACCTCAGCGGTTGGCAAGGACTAGTTGAGTTGCCCCAACGGGCCAAATTAAACGCTGAGCAGCTTGCCGTGAAGCAAAAAGAAGCGAACGAAAAGTTTTTGCCCCATTGGTCTGTAAAGGACGGCGTGCTGCATTATGACGGAAAAGGCAACAGCCTGCAGACTGTTAAGGATTATGGGGATTTCGAAATGTGGGTGGATTGGAAGATTGGCCCAAAGGGCGACAGCGGAATCTACGTACGTGGAAATCCCCAAATTCAAATCTGGGATCCCACCGAACATCCGGAAGGTTCCGCCGGCCTATTTAACAATGAGAAGAACCCGAAGAACCCTACTAAGGCCGCCGATAAACCGATTGGTGAATGGAACTCGTTCCGCATCGTCATGAAGGGAGACAAAGTTTCCATTTGGCTGAACGGAGAGTTGGTGGTCGACACTGTCACCATGGAGAACTATTGGGAGCGGGGGAAACCGTTACCGGAAAAAGGACCCATTGAACTCCAACACCACGGTAACCCGCTCGAGTTCAAGAACATCTACATCAAAGAGTAGGGGCGGTTGACGCTGCCTTATCGACCTAACGTCGGGGGATTATTGACAAGGAAGTCGCGGGGACCGTGGAGTGTATAGTAGGGATACGCAGTGGTCGCGGATGGCGGGCCGGGTGGGCCCATTTCTTCTCCCTGCCGTTGTGCGTGCGACAATCGCGGAACATAGTCGCTCGGCCCATTCGGACCAGTGAAGCGGCTGCCATGGCCACCACCATTACCGCCATGGCCGCAACTTCGGCAACCGTTTCGCCCTAAATTGGTACAACCGGAACCCCCGAAAACCAGAACCAGGGTCGCCAAAGTACAAAGCGCGAGTCGCATAGGAAGTGGATCCTTCGAAAGGGTTGCGGGAGTGCCCCTCGTGCCCGACTGCGGGAGAAGCCGGAAAGGTGCCCTGTAACCATCATCGGCGGCACTTCCGGTAGAATTGAAAAAAACGTTATGAGCCGGACGACTGGCAGAGTTTCCCAGCTTGGCGCTTGAGCGTAGGTAGCATGCGCAATTTGACCGGCTCTCTTAAGTCTGGTGATGTGATAGCGTCGGCCCCATGCGATTGCCGTTTTCGCGTCAAGTGATGACCACGACAACAACAGATGAGATCCTTTAATATCATTCCTGCCGCTGGAAATAGCCGCCGCATGGGCGAGCCTAAACTGCTGCTGCCGTGGCGCAATAGGCCTGTCATCGAGCATGTTTTGGCGGCTTGGAAAGCCGCTGGCGTGTTTCGGACCGTTGTGGTAACGAAATCGGACGACTTCGCACTGATAGAGATTTGCGCTCGCGCCGGAGCAGATACCATTTCACCACCCGTTCCGCCGCCAGATATGAAGGCATCCGTATCTTACGGACTGCGCTATGTGCTCGAGCGTTTCGGGCCAAGCTCGCAGGACGCTTGGCTGTTAGCGCCTGCCGATATGCCTCTGTTGTCCAGCGAAGTTATTCAAGCGGTAATGACCGCGTTTGATCCTCTCGATCCACAGATCGTTGTCCCCATTTATGCGGGCAAACGAGGTCATCCTGTGATGTTTCCCTGGCAGGTCGCGGCATCGGTCGAGCAACTCGGCGACACCGAGGGTATCAGTTCACTATTAAAGAAAAATCGAGTTCGCGAGATCGCAGTCGACCAATCAGCGATCCTATCAGATCTCGACAGTCCAGAAGATTACAATCGCTTGAAGCAGTTAGAAAGCTGAGGTACTCCGGGTGCCAGATCCTGGCTAATTGACCGGTACCGACTTTCCTGTGGTCAACGGCCCACGTAGACTTGAGGCCAGTTTGCCACCCGTACCGACCTGGCAGCCCTCAACTATGAATTCGTTGTCGCTTCAATTCTCGTCGATCGCTCGAAGCTCGCTAATTGTGCTAGCGGCATTTTTGTTGACGGTCTGCACATCGGGATGTAGTGGTTGTTGGAAGAAAGTGAGTCAGAACAAAGAGGATGAAGCGGAGGCAAAGAAGAAGAAAAAGAAAATCGAAGCCAAACCGGATTTTGAGATGGGTCGACTGGATCTGCTGCCTGGCGATCGAACGCTGGCGGCTGTCTACGTCAAGCCTGGTCACTGGGTCATGGGAACTCAATCGATCAAGGCAAACAATTTCGACTTTCAGGCCGAACTTTCCACGTATGCGGCTGATAGGAACGGCAAACCGTTTGAGATTGCGCACACACCAACCTGGCTATCAACATCGCGTCCGGCGGCTCTTCCGAAAGGCCAGGCAAAGCCTTTCGAGTCCTTATACTTCGCTCCACCCCGGCAACCCGACTGGAAGGATCGAAACGTATGGTTTCGCCGAGAGCTCGCCACCTCGCGCGGCGGTCGAATGGTCATGTCCGATCCTCAACCTGTGACCTACTTGCCGACCTACCAGTACGTTTTTGTGGTGTTGGCACAGGAACCTGACTTATACACTTTTGTCAAACAATTGACGTCGGTATCGGCCCCGTCAGCAGATTTTAACGGGATCAATACGGACGGACGTTTCTCCTATTATCAGGTAGTGGCGCCGAAGCTCGAGCAGCGAATTCCGTTGGCCAGCAACACCTTAACTTGGACGTCGCTGGCTTACATCTTGTGGGATGGTGTCAATCCAAAGTTGTTTACGTCCGAACAGCAGCAGTCTTTGTTGGATTGGATTCATTGGGGCGGGCAAGTCGTCATTAGTGGTCCCGATTCGTTGGACACGCTCAAAGGGTCGTTCCTCGAAGAGTATTTGCCGGCGCTAAAAGTCGAGTCTGAAGAATTGAATGACGCTTCCTTCGAGACGCTGAACAAGTTCTGGTCGGTAGCTGATCAGAAATCACAGCAGACTCGTCATTTAAGGATCCCTGCAAAGCAGCCCGTTCTGGGCGTGAAATTAGCATGTCACGCTGAGGCAAATGATACAGGAAATACTGGAGGGCTCGTGCTGGAGCGGCGCGTTGGAAACGGCCGAATAGTGGTGACCGCTTTTCCGTTGGCGGCTCGGGAGTTACTTTCCTGGGGCGGTAGTTACGACAGCTTCTTCCACAACTGCCTATTGCGCCGTCCGCGGCGTCGCTTCGAGCCCAAAGACGAGATGGAGCACGTGGTATTCGCGGACTACGGGCCGGAAGCGGTGCGTGATCCTCGGTTCGTCAGCGGTTTGCGGTTTTTTAGTCGCGACATCGGGCATCTGACAGCCGCTGCCTCGAGACAAGCAGTGATAGATGCTGCGTCTTCGGGACTCGCCGAAGAAGACGTTCCCGTTGAGCAACGGATACAGAGGCCTACTTATTCTCTCGCGGTCAACCCTCAGACCCAGGCGCTTTCGCTGTCGGCAAGCACTCCGTCTCATTCGCTACACGTCGATCCGGACGTGGAAAATTCGCATTTCGGTGGTTACTTGACGATGCCGCAATCGGGAGTTGCCGGTTGGAATGATCGAAGTGGGGTGGCTGACAAGGCCCGTGAAGCGTTACGAGACGCCGCGGGGATTTCCATCCCAAGTGCCACGTTTGTATTTCAAGTATTGGCCGTCTACCTCATGGTCTTGGTGCCGATTAATTTTGGGATTTTTTGGTTAATCGGGCGAGTCGAATGGGCCTGGATTTCCGCACCCATCTTGGCGATCATTGGCGCCGTCGCGGTGGTGCGGTTGGCTCAGTTGGACATCGGTTTTGCGAGAAGTGTTACCGAAGTCGGAACCCTGGAAATATATAGCGGGTTTCCTCGGGGCCACCTTTCTCGATATACGGCGATGTATACGTCTCTTTCAACGGGATACGATTGGCAGTTCGAGAGCGACGCGTCGTTAGCTCTGCCATTTCCGAGCGATCCTCGTTACCAACGCAGCCCACACGACAGTCCCACTGAAGTAACGTTGC
>JANNPR010001255.1:0-9250 GCA_031400345.1 Planctomycetota bacterium
GTCGGTTTTAATGACGTGAAAAAGGACGATATTCTCGAAGCTTACCGCATCGAGGAAGTTGCGAGAACGCTCTAATCTCATGGCGTCACGTCGAGTCTTGAAAGCTGCCGAAGCCATCCGCGAGGTGGTCAGTATGGCCATCCTCACGGAGCTGCGCGATCCTCGCGTAAAGAACGTGACCGTCACCTTCGTCGAAGTAGCGCCGGACATGCGTACGGCCAAAATACACGTTTCCATCATGGGAGACGAAGGCAAACAAAAGTTGACGATGCGTGGGTTGGAAAACGCTGCCGGCTTTCTGCAGCAGCGAGTTGCCGATCGGATTGATACTCGGTACACCCCACGGCTGCAGTTCGTGCTCGATCTAGGTGTCAAGAATTCGATCGCTGTCAGTCGCATTCTCGCCGAAGTGCTTCCCAAGCCAGACCCACTCCAAATGGGTTCTGTAAACGAAGCCAGCGACGAAATATCCCACAATATTTCCGCCCAAGACAGTCCGGAGGACAATGGTCCTGCCAGTCATGCAACCGACGAAGAGGCCCCAGCGGACGAGTAGTTCTCACAAGCGACCTGTAAACTGGAGTAGGCATGAACGCTTCCCACCGTGCCGATATTATCAGCAAGATCCAAAAGACCCTGAAGAAACATTTCAAGCCCGCGGCACCTCCGTCCGATCGTAGTCTCTTCGAACATCTTTTGTACGCGTGTTGCCTTGAAAATGCTTCGTTTGAAGCCGCCGACGAATCCTTCGCGAAGCTGCAGCAGCTGTTTTTCGACTGGAACGAAGTAAGAGTCACCACGGTCGCTGAACTAGCCGAAACCATGTCGGCCTTACCGGACGCGATGGACGCCGCCGCACGCCTTAAGAAGACCCTTCAAGGCGTCTTTGAAGCGCATTACACCTATGACTTGGAGCCCTTGAAAAAGCAAAATATCGGCAAGACTCAACAGGACTTGGGCAAGTATCACGGAGTATCTCAGTTTACCATCGAGTATGTGACCCAGCATGCCTTGGGCGGCCACTCTATTCCGCTTAACAAGGGTGTACTGGACGCGTTTGTGGTACTGGAAGTCGTGTCTCCTGGGGAAGCGCAGAAGCGGCACGTGCCCGGCTTGGAAAGAACCATCCCTAAAAACAAGGGTGTTGAGTTTGCGTCGCTGTTGCATCAGTTGGGCGTCGAGTTTGCCATTGTGCCCTATTCGGCGAAGTTACGTGGCCTCTTGAGCGAGATCGATCCGGCCGCGAAGGACCGTTTACCAAAGCGACTTTCTAAAAAGGAAGAAGAGGCTAAGAAGCAGGCAGCCAACGCGGCATTCAAACGTAGAAGAGCAGAAGAGGCTCTCCGGCAAATCAACGCTCCCAAGGAACACAAAGAGTCTAAGGAAAGCAAAGAAGCGAGAGAACAAAAGCAGGCGAAGGCTGCTAAGGAAGCACGGGATCAAAAAGATTCCAAACATCCAAAAGCCAAAGACGACCTGTCGATACGAGGTAAAAAAGATCGCCGAGTCAATTCACCGGGTCCGACCAAAGAGACCTCACACGCCGCCGAGGGAAAAAAGAGTTCCACGACCAAACGATTGGCCAAGAAAAAGCCCCGATAATACAACTATCTCTGTGCTTCGAGCGGAACCCATAGTGGGTATTGAGAATGCGACAGTTAATAGGGAACGCACGACGGCGACTTCCATTCTCCATGTTGGTGCTGGTCGCCCCCCTTACCGCGATCGTACAGATACATACAACTCGGGACGCTGCGGCCTTTTACCGTCCGGAGGATCTCGACGATCCAGTTGAGGTCCTCAAACCAAGAAACCCACGCAGTGAAGCAGAGCGGGACCGGCTGGCGGCGGCTGCCAATTACGCTAGTGCTCGTATTCTGGCGAACCAGTCCGAGTTTGCGAAAGCATTAACACGCTTCCAACGCGCATGGCGACTCGATCCGGAATCGGTATCAATTTTACAGCAGATCGTCCCGCTGGCTCAGACTTTAAACCGGCATGCAGTCGCGGCCAGGTACGCCACGTTGGCAGCGGAGCGCCGTCCCGAAAATGTCGACTTGCTAACTCGTTTGGGCGTCTTGCTGGCTCAACAAAACGAGCTCAATCGGGCCAGCCGTTTTTTTGAACAAGCCATTCGACTTCGCAGCTTAGAGCCACCGGATCCCGAACTATTAACTCTGTACTTGGAACTCGGTAGGTTGCGTTTCCTGTTGGATGACTATGCCGGTGCGGCGGAGCCATTTACCCAATTCATCCAGGCGCTCGAGCATCCCGACCGATTCCAATTAACGGATGAAGCACGAAAGACACTGCTACGCGATGCCGAATTGGTGTACGAGATGCTAGGGGTTACTTTCCTCGAGGTGGGACGACTAGACGATGCCGAATCGATGTTCCGTGAAGCCGAGTCCGCGAAACCTCGGGCTGGTATTCTTTCCTATCGACTCGCCGAAATTGCCTTTCGACGAAATGAAATCTCGCAAGCGAATGCTCTTTTGGAAGAAGCATTTCGCCAAGGAGTTGTCGACGCTGCCCTGCAGCCTTATGGCTTACTCCTCAAAGTCATTGCCGTGGGTGAACCGGATCAGGACAAATCGCGACAGAAACTAATTGACCGCCTGCGGTCTCTCCGCGCCGCCATGCCAGACAACGCGCCGCTAGGATTCTTTTTAGCCCGTCAGTTGGTCGAGTCCAAGGCCTGGGATGAAGCTGAGGAACTTTACAATCAGCTACAGAAGCAACCAGCTGCCGATGGCTTTCGTGGTCTAGTTCTCATCCACCATCATAAGCAGAATGCGGAAAAGCTATTACTTGAGTTGGGCTCGGCTGCCTCCAGCACAGGCAGCATCGAGCTTTTAGGCAATGCGCTACAACAGCTAGTGAACGATGATGCTGTGGTCCGACGCGTGTTGGAGGCGGCGGTCGAACGTAAGAAAACTCAATCTGAACCCGCAAAGGATGGCGTGGCGCTAGCTGGGGCGCAGCTGGCGTTTGCGGTTAAGGATTACGACCTAGCCGACGACTTGTTCGAATGGGCTTTAAAGACTCCCGATGCACCGAAAGCACGATGGCTGATGAACTGGGGATTGGCAATGTTCACGGCCGAACAGCCCGCTCGAGCCGCAAAAGCATTTCAGCGAGCGCTCGACGATAACGTCGCGGAGCAGAATACGCACGTATTCCAATACTACTTGGCTGGAGCTCTGGCTCTGGCCGGGAAAATTGACGAGGCAGTTCTATTTGCCGACAAAGCCGTCGCAGGCGATGCTTCCTCGGCCACATACCATAACCGTGCCGCTTGGATTCTTTACCATGCAAAAAAGTATTCCGATGCCGAAAGACGATACCGCGATTTTTTCGAACGGTTTGACGATAAGTTTGACTCGGAATCCTCACGTGCCTCGTTACGTGAGGCGCGACTGGTAATGTCCGTGATTTGCGTTACGCAAAAGCGGCTGGCGGAAGCCGAAGATTGGTTGGAAGAAGTGTTGGACGAGTTTCCTGAGGATATCAGTGCCTTCAATGATTTAGGATATCTTTGGGCAGATCAAAACAAAAACCTGCGGCGAGCCCAAGCCATGATCGAACGAGCGGTGGCAGCAGATCCAAATAACGCTGCCTATCGCGATAGTTTAGGGTGGGTTTACTTTCGTCTTGATCGTTTTGATGACGCCGTGACGGAACTGTCGAAGGCCGTGGTGGATGATTTGCCGGACGGAGTTGTCTTGGATCATTTAGCCGAAGCCTATCTGAAGCGGGGTGACCGTGACTTGGCCTTGGCGACGTGGCGGCGATCCGGAGAAGTCTTTCGTAAAGACAAACAAACGGATGAGTTGCTCAAAATTGAATCCAAAATCAACATGTATTCGCCCCCCAAGTAAGGAACCGATTGCATGGCAGGCCATTCCCATTGGGCCGGAATAAAGCACAAAAAGGCCCTGGTTGATAACAAACGTGGTAAGCTCTGGAGCAAGTTATCTAAGGCAATCATTGTGGCTGCCAAATTGGGTGGGGGGGATCCAGAGGCCAATAACCGCCTGCGAACGGCCATTCTGGATGCCAAAGCGGTCAGTATGCCAAAAGACAACATCGAGCGGGCCATCAAAAAAGGCACCGGCGAAATCGCCGGCGGTAACGTCGACGAAGTCCTCTACGAGGGATATGGTCCGGGCGGTGTCGCCATCCTCTGCGAAATCGCCACGGATAACCGCAATCGGACAGCCTCGGACGTGCGCAAGATATTTGACGTTGCAGGAGGTAAACTGGGAAGCGCCAATTCTGTGGCTTGGATGTTTGAACGCAAAGGCTTAATCATCATCAGCTCAGACAAAGTTTCCGAAGAAAAACTGATGGAAACGGCTTTGGAGGCTGGCGCCGACGATGTGAAATTAAATGGGGATAAGTTTGAGATTCTTTGCGACCCCGACGTATTTACTCCGCTTGCGGAAAAACTGGAAACTCAGGGAATCGCTTGTGAATCAAAGCAGCTTACGCGCATTCCGACTACCACCGTTGAACTCGACATTCAAGCAGCTCGCCAGATCCTTAAACTTATGGAAGCGCTGGACGACCATGACGATGTACAAAACGTCTGCGCCAACTTCAACATCCCCGAAGAGTCATTGGCCGAACTCGGGTCTAACTAATCTGGGTTTGGGATTGCTCTGCGCAGAATTGCATTGCATAGTCCCCTGCATTGCCCCCTCGCCTCCGAATTGCTTGCGCCCACGACCGCCATCCGGCTTGCCCGGGTGGTTTAACGGCTTTTGCACTAGTCCAAATCGCGCGCCGCGCCCTCAGTACTCGCCGCATTGCAAGCGAGTAGGGAGAGATGGCCAGGTTGAGGGAGCGCACCCAAAGTCGGCGAAGACTTCAAATGGCCAGCCTTCAGATTTCCAGCGGCTGAGGCTGAGTTTGGGACGTTTGTTCGGCTGTCTGGTAGTCGTCACATTTCTTCTCAGCCAGGCGACTGCAACAGTTCTCGCTGAACCCATTCGGTTCAACCGAGCCATTCGGCCGGTTTTTTCCGATGTTTGTTTTCAATGCCATGGACCGGCGGTTCCGGATCGCCAAGCCGATTTGCGTCTAGATCAATCCGACGCGATTCGGAAGAGTCAAGACGGCAAAGATTTACTTGTGCCGGGCAAGCCAGAAACGAGTGAACTTTTTCTGCGGATCACGTCTCAGGATCCAACCGTTCGGATGCCGCCGCCCGATGCCGAGCGTCAATTGAGCCCTCAGCAAATCGAGTCGATTCGCCAATGGATCAGCGAGGGTGCAACCTGGGAACCGCATTGGGCCTTTGTCCCCCCGCGTCAATCGCCGTTGCCAGAAGTGGCGAGTCGAGATTGGCCACTACGGCGCATGGACTCCTACATTTTGCATCGACTCGAACAGGAGAAGCTTCCGCCCTCACAAGAAGCGTCGCCTGAGAGCCTATTGCGACGAGTCACATTGGATTTGACGGGCTTACCACCCGCACCGATGGATACGGACACGTTTTCCTCCGACCAACGGCCGGATGCATTTGATCGCCATATTGATCGGTTGCTCAGTTCGCCTCGCGTAGGCGAACGTTTAGCGGTGGAATGGTTGGATGCGTCGCGATACGCAGATACTAGTGGCTATCAAAACGATGGACCTCGATCCATGTGGCGTTGGCGGGACTGGATCATCAATGCCTTTAATCGTGGGATGGGATTCGACCGATTCACGGTGGAACAGTTGGCCGGCGATCTGTTACCCAATGCGACGTTGGAGCAGCGAATTGCGACCGGCTTTAACCGCAACCATCGTGGAAACGCCGAAGGGGGAATCATTCCTGAAGAGTACGCGGTCGAGTATGTAGTGGATCGAGTCGAAACCACGATGACGGTTTGGCAGGGACTAACCGTCGGATGCGCGCGCTGCCACGATCACAAATTCGACCCAGTTTCGCAGCGCGAGTTCTACCAACTGTTTGCCTTTTTCAATAGCATCCCGGAGTTTGGCCGAGCAATAAAAGAGGGTAACTCGCCGCCGTTCGTGAGCGCCCCGACGGACGATGAGTCGAAGGCCCTTCACTTGTTGAACGAAAAACTTACCGCGGCGGAAAGACGTGTGGAGGAGTTGGAACCATCGTTATCGTCGTCGCTCGAGCAATGGGCACAATCGTCACGCACACAAAACCTCGATGATTGGACCCTCAAGCGGGATTTAGTCGCGCATTTCGCGTTTGACGGAAACCTAATTGACCAGGACAGTCCTCAGATCGCCGCTCGACCGGACCATAACGATGCAACGTTCGTCCCGGGCCAGCGAGGCGGGGCGGTCGATCTAAAGGGTGGTCAGTACTTATCGGTTGATGTAGGCGAGTTTGGCTATTTCGATGCCTTCTCATTTGGTGCTTGGGTAAATGCTCGTTCCATCGACCGCGGAACGATTCTCTCGCGAATGGCCGACATGCGGCGAGGCGACGGCTATTACTTGCAATGGAACGACGGTCATTTGCAAGTCAATTTTGTAAAACGGTGGCTGGACGACTCGCTCCGCTTGCAGACGACTTGCAAATTACCACCCGACAAATGGCATCACATCTTTGTCACCTACGATGGATCTCGAGGTCCCGCTGGAGTGCGAGTCTACTTGGACGGTGAACCGGTTCAACTGGATGTTCAACTAGACTTGCTGAATCAATCGTTCGCTACCAAAGAGCCATTTCGGATCGGCGCCGGCGGTGGCTCCGAAGGACGTTTTGACGGATTACTCGACGACGTTCGCATCTATCGCCGGTCTCTTTCAGCGAATGTAGTGGGCATGCTAAATGCCGAACCTCTCAGCAAACTTCTCGAACGGTCGCAGCAACAGCGTTCCAAGACCGACGCGCTGAAGGTACGAGAAGCATATCTGGAACGGTATGCGGCGTCGGAGATCCGTGATGCTCACCAAAAGCTGCGTGACCTTCGGCTCGAACGATCAGCGCTTGTGGGAAGCTTTTCATCTGTGATGGTCATGGAAGAATTGGCGATCCCCCGAGACGCCTTTATTTTGATGCGGGGACAATACGACAAAATCGGCGAGAAAGTATCGCGCGCCGTGCCAGCGTGCCTACCGTCTTTACCAGCGGAGGCCCCAACCAATCGTTTGGGACTAGCCCGATGGTTGGTTGACCCTTCCAATCCACTCACTGCCCGTGTGACGGCAAATCGTTTTTGGCAGATGTTGTTTGGCGCCGGTCTGGTCAAAACGCCTGAAGATTTTGGCTCTCAGGGCGCGGCGCCGGTGAATCCGGATTTACTAGACTGGTTAGCGATCGATTTCGTGAATGCTGCCAGTCATTCAATAGGTTCATCCGGCGCCGATGGCACATCCCTTAATGGAGCCTGGGACGTAAAACGTTGGATTCGTAACGTGGTAACATCGGCAACTTATCGCCAGTCTTCAAGTGTGAGTGCCACTCAGATGGCTCGCGATCCCGAAAATAAGCTTCTGGGACGGAGCCCGCGGACACGACTATCGGCCGAAATGATTCGAGATCAGGCGCTGGCCGCGAGCGGCCTTTATGTGGAACGGCTTGGCGGCCCATCGGTCAGGCCCTATCAGCCAGATGACCTGTGGAAGGAGCTTGCCACCGACACCAATTACGTCGCGGATCCCGGAGCTGGCTTGTACCGCCGCAGCATGTACACGTATTGGAAGCGTACTGTTTCGCCGCCGACCATGAGCACTTTCGACGCCGGTGGCCGGGAAAGCTGCCAGGTTCGTCGAGCTTCTACTAATACCCCTCTGCAGTCACTAGCATTGTTGAACGATATTACGTACGTCGAGGCTGCACGCGCATTGGCTACTCGCGCGATCCGAGAAGGCGGCGAATTGCCGGCTGCCCGTTTAGGCTTGGCGTTCCAATTAGTGATTGGTCGAAAGCCGACACAAGACGAACTAAATGTCTTGGAGCGTAGCCTGAGTTACCATGAGACCCGATTCAAAGGAGAGCCTGCGGCTGCCTCGGCGCTGCTCGAAGTTGGCAATTCGGCAGTTGATTCTCATCTCGATCCGGCCAAACTCGCCGCTTACACTTCCACAGTCTCACTCATCTTGAATCTGGACGAAGCGATCATGAAACAATGAATCGCAACTGAAGCTCCCAACGAAATAGTAGGTGCACTCGATTGTCCTCTTTCGTGTTGTTCGTGTGTTTCGTGGTTTAAACTCCTTTGCCCATCACAAACATCGAGCACATTAATTGTGAACGCTAAGGCAACTCGATGCACTCCTTCGAATCCAAACTTTCCGCAAGCTGGCCGCAGGAATGCTGGCAGGACGTTAGCATTCTCGTCGCTGTGTCAGGTGGCGCGGACAGCGTTGCTCTGTTACGTAGTCTGCTAAACATCTCGCCAAGCAAAAGCGGACGTTTAGTCGTCGCACATTTTAACCATAAGCTTCGCGGTGCCGCCTCGGATGCCGATGCGGCTTGGGTTTGTGAGCTCGCCAAAACTTTTTCTGTAGACTGCGAAATGGAAGAGGCCGATAAGGCATTGGCCACTCAAGCCGATGGTGATGGAATCGAAGCGGCCGCCCGGAACGCTCGCCACGAATTCTTTCTGCGTACAGCGGAGCGACTGGGGGCGCGGCACATCGTGACCGCACACACTGCGGACGATCAGGCTGAGACCATTCTGTTTCGTATCCTTCGCGGCACCGGCATTGCGGGTCTTGCCGGAATCCCGCGCACCCGCTCCGTGACGGACGGTATCTCGCTTATCCGTCCTTTGCTTAACTGCCGGCGCACCGAAGTATTGCGGTATTTGGCTGATCTGTCTCAACCATTTCGAGATGACGAGACTAATCAAGACCGACAATTCGCGCGGAACCGAATAAGACACGACCTGCTTCCCTTATTGCTCAGCCAATATCATTCTGGAGCTGCTGATTCCTTATTGCGACTTGGGAAATTGGCCGCCGAGGCACAACCTATATTGGAGTCGCATGCGAGGGAGATCCGTGATCGAGCCATCATGGCGAATCAAAGTCCGAAAGTTATCTTGGACCTTGCAAAACTACGCTGCGAATCCGACTACATGCTTCGGGAAGTCTTCATTACCATCTGGAAACAGCGAAACTGGTCGCTTCAAGGAATGTCATACGAGAGATGGGATTCCCTGGTGCAAACTTGTCGCAGCCAGCGGCCATCGAGCATCGACTTACCCGATGGTGTTCATTTTCAGGTCACGGCTGATACCGTTGAGATCAGTGTGGCACGTCGGGCTCCGGC
>JANNPR010001313.1:0-7055 GCA_031400345.1 Planctomycetota bacterium
GGATGACACGTGATGGCTCCTTCGGCGGCAAGCCAGTGCTGGGAAGGGTTGGACTGACCTGCACGAAAGTGAATTGTATTGTCCCCTCGCCCCCGAACTGCTTGCGCCAAAAAACATTACACTCAATAAACGCTTCATCGCAAGCAATTTGGGGGAGAGGGGCAGGAGTGAGGCGGAATGCGGCGGAACAAAAGTCGGATAGATTATCCCGTTGCTGGCGATCGGATTTCGCGCAGGCCACGGTCGGACAAGGTGAGCGGTCGGAGGTCGATCGCAGTTGTCGAACCAAGAAAATTCGAATCAATTAGTCTTACGTTGTTCGGCACTGGCTTGCCGCCGAAATAGTCTTTGTGGAATATCCTAGCCAACTCCGGCGGCTGCCAGTGGCACGCTCCCGGCCCACCTTCTGCAACGGCGACTGATCCACCATTTCGGCAAAGACGAACCGCCTATTCCCGTTTGCGATGAAACGGATCGCCTCTTATCATGTCATGCACGAACAGATGGGTAAACTGACACGAATCGCCGCTGAGGCAACGAAAGTACGACCATGCCTAAATATGTGATCGAACGTGACTTGCCGGGTGCGGGTAAACTCTCGTCTGCGGAGCTGCAGGCGGTTTCCCAAAAGTCATGTAGCGTGCTAAGCGAACTGGGTCCGCAGATCCAGTGGCTGCAAAGTTATGTCACTGACGACAAGATCTACTGCGTTTACATCGCTCCCGATGCGAACTTGATTCGCAAGCACGCGGAACGAGGTGGCTTTCCTGCCAACCGCATCAGTCAGGTTCATTCCGTTATCGATCCGACCACCAGCGAATAACGGATTCTTATTACCCAGGGTGACGCGGCTTATCCTGGGCTTTATTGTGGAACCGCTTCGCGGTTAGGACAATTGAAATGCGCAAAATCAAAACTCGCCAGCGAGGGACCGATGATCTTGCACATGCTTGCGCGTTGATTCTTCTGTTCATCATCCTCCTTCTCTCGCCGGTGGCGATGTCGGCCGATGACTCTGGTCATCCCAAGTTTGACGAAGAAATTGCCCCACTGTTGGCTCGTCGTTGTGCTGGTTGCCACAATCGTGGCGATCATAAAGGGGGACTCGATTTAACCCAAGCAAGCTCATTGGCTGAAGGCGGGGATAGTGGCCCGGCTGTCTCGCCCGGAAAACCAGAGGAAAGTTTGCTCTGGCAACGAGTCGAAGCCGGGGAGATGCCGCCCAAACAAAAGCCGCTCGCCGCCGCGGAACAACAACTGTTGCGGTCCTGGATCGCTGGCGGCGCCAAATGGGGCCAAGCAATTGTCAACCCTTTGCAGTTCACGACAGACGACCGTGCCGGATACGATTGGTGGTCGCTCCAGCCACTTCCTATGATAGCACTTCCACCAAGTGTTCCTGCTATCGCTCGCCCCGATCAGATGAACTCGGTTGTGGATGCGTTTATTCGCGCAAAGTTGTCTGAGAAAAACCTGGTTCCTTCTGCCGACGCGGAGAAAAGGTGGCTCGTCCGACGGCTCTATTTTGATCTTTTAGGATTGCCCCCCAGTCCCTTGGAATCGGCCGAGTTTATTGACGATGGTCGACCAGATGCCTGGGAGCGTTTAATCGATCGGTCGTTGGCTTCGCCTCATTTTGGCGAACGTTGGGCCCGTCATTGGCTTGATGTGATCCGGTTCGGCGAAAGCCAAGGATTCGAACGAGATAAGTTGCGTACCAACTCTTGGCGGTATCGCGATTGGGTAGTAAATGCTTTCAACTCGGATATGCCATACGATCGGTTTGCTCGGCTGCAATTGGCAGGCGACGCGATTCAACCTGGCGATTTGGAATCCCTAGTGGCGACGGGATTTCTCGTCGCTGGTGCCTACGATGAGGTTGGGCAATTGCAACAAAGTTCCGCCATGCGCGCCGTCGTGCGCCAGGACGAATTGGAAGACATGGTCGCATCTGTGACGCAAACGTTCTTGGGACTCACGGTGAACTGCAGTCGCTGCCACGATCACAAGTTTGATCCCATTACGCAACGCGAGTACTACCAGATGGCAGCGACACTGTCCGGAGTACGGCATGGCGAACGTGATTTTGCCCATCCCGAGCATTCCCACTCAGTTGATGCTTTAGCCATCCAGTCGACACAGCATCGAATCCAACAACTCTCGGAGCGATTGGCCAACATCGAAAACCCGATCCGCACGCAGATTCTCGCCACCCGGCGTAATCGCATGGAAACATCCCCACCACCTCAACCGCTCGCGCGCTGGGAATTCGACGGAGATTTGCGTGCGGCGGTTGGTGAATTGCATGGCACGGCAATCAGTGCCGTCGTCATGGAATCGGATCGGATAGTGGTGGATGGCAAGTCGTATGTGGTCACGCCAGCGTTGGACCGAGACCTGACGGAAAAGACGCTCGAAGCTTGGGTAACGCTCGGCGATTTGGACCAACGCGGAGGGGGTGTCATCAGTCTTCAGTCTCTGGACGGCCTCACGTTCGACGCGATCGTCTTTGGAGAGCTCGAACCTGGCCGCTGGCTGGCGGGCAGTAACAATCACGTTCGCTCAAAGAATTTTAATGGTACCGAGGAAAAAGAAGCAGCCGGAAAAGTAGTCCACGTTGCGATCGTTTATCACGCTGACGGAAAGATCTCCGGTTATCGAAATGGACAACTATACGGAACGCCCTATCAAAGTTCAGAACCCATCACCTTCAAGTCGGGAGCGTATCAGGTAGCATTCGGAATTCGTCATGCACCGCCGGGCGGTAATCGCATGCTACGCGGCAGCATCGTCAAAGCGCAGCTGTACGACCGGGCATTGAATGCCGAGGAATTGGCCGCCTCTTATGGAGTGCCCAGCGAATCCATTTCGGAATCGGAATTCACCGAACGGCTAACGCCGGACCAGCAAATCAATAGAACTTCCCTGAAGTTCGAAATCAGCCAACTGCAGACACTGCAAAACCGCTGGCAAGAGCGTAAAGTTTACGCGGTCACATCCAAGACACCTGAGCAAACTCATGTACTCCATCGAGGCCAACCGTCGCAGCCCGGTGAGCTCGTGGAGCCGGGTGGTACCGCAGCGGTGGCCGGCTTAAGTCCCAACTTCGAACTCCCGTCCGACGCCACTGATGCGGCTCGCCGTCTGCGGCTGGCTGACTGGATGACCGATAAGCGAAATCCGCTGTTTGCGCGAGTCATCGTCAATCGGTTATGGCATTACCACTTCGGCACAGGAATCGTAGAAACAACGAATGACTTCGGCTTCAATGGCGCGCGTCCATCGCATCCTGAGTTGTTGAACTGGCTGGGGACAGAGTTCCTGCGGCAGGGAGGACAACTAAAGCGATTGCATCGCGAGCTGCTGACGTCGGCCACGTATCGACAATCGTCGCGATCTCGGCAGGATTGTCTGTCGGTCGATGCCAATAATCGGTTGTTGTGGCGCAAAGAGCCGATGCGGTTGGAAGCGGAATCCATTCGCGATGCCATGCTGAGCGTCGCAGGCGACCTGAACAGCGAGCTTTATGGACCTGGCTATTACGACTTCACCACCTTCGTACACAACACGCAGTTTTACGATATGAAGGATCCGTTGGGGTCGACGTTCGCCCGCCGCAGCATCTACCGCACTTGGGTCCGCTCCGGGCGAAGTCCGTTTTTGGATGCGTTTGACTGCCCCGATCCGTCCACCAAGACTCCAGTTCGAGCCGTAACGACCACGCCGTTGCAATCTCTATCGTTACTCAACAATAGTTTTTCGTTGCGGATGGCCGATCAACTTGCGCAGCGCATTTCCCTCGCCGGCCCAGAGGACACTTCCGAACAGGTAGCCCTTGCCTTACAGCTGGTATATGGCCGGTTTCCACTGCAGGAAGAACGATCGGTCTTGGTCCAGTTCGTGCAAGACCATGGACTGGCGGCACTTTGTCGAGTGTTATTCAATAGCAATGAATTTCTGTACGTACCGTGACGGAGTCATTCATGATCCGAGGTTTTCAAGGCAGTGACAATCTACGTTTGCAGCAAGGCCGCATCGATCGGCGAGACTTTCTTTCGTTCGCCAAATATGGGATTGGGAGTACGGCATTGGCGTCTCTGTTGTTGGACAGCGGACGGACGATGGCGGATTCCGCCGCCACGACCTCGCTGTCCGTGTCGCCTCATTTTGCACCGAAAGCAACTCGTGTCATTCACATCGTTTTATGCGGCGGCTTGAGCCATATCGACACGTTCGACTACAAACCGGAACTAGAAAAACGCCATGGTCAGACGCTAGGTGGAAGCGACCGGCCGGACGTTTTCTTTGGCAAAGTCGGACTGTTACGCAAAAACGACTGGGCTTTTCATCAACGAGGGCAAAGCGGCTTGTGGATTTCAGAGCTGTTTCCACATTTGGCAGAATTGGCAGACGAACTGACGATTATTCGCTCGATGTTCGCCGACACATCGAACCATACCCCAGCCACCTTTCAAGAGAACACGGGCTTTCGCTTGAATGGGTTTCCGGTTTTCGGTTCCTGGGCATCCTATGGTCTGGGCTGTGAGACGGAAGACCTGCCGGCCTTCGTTGTTATTCCGGATACACGTGGTGTGCCTGCTGGCGGGTCCATTAACTGGACCAGTGGTTTCTTGCCCGCACGGCATCAAGGCGTCGTGATTCGCAGCAAAGGAACGCCTATCGACGACATTCAACCGGCAAAGCCGATTCGATCCGAAACGGAAGTCGCCAGTCGTACGCTGTTGGCGGTGCTCAACCAACGCCATGCGGACGAATTAGCTGGGGGAGATGTCTTTGCGGCGCGGATGCGCAGTTATGAACTGGCGGCGAAAATGCAATTGGCCGTACCCGACGTGGCGGACCTGGGCTCGGAAACGGCCGCAACGCACTCGATGTACGGGTTGGACCAGGCCGAGACCGCGGATTTTGCTCGTGGCTGTCTGCTCACGAGGCGGCTGCTAGAAAAGGGTGTTCGTTTCGTGCAAGTTTTTTCCGGGGGCGCGTTTGGCTCTCCGCGTATCAACTGGGACGGCCACGAGAACATGAAACAGAATCACGGACAGGAGGCGCGTCGTATTGACAAGCCGATCGCCGGTTTGCTGCGTGATCTTCGACAACGTGGGATGTTGCAAAACACGTTGGTGCTATTCACGAGTGAATTCGGTCGCACCCCCTTTACACAATCAGAGGACGGCGTCTTGGGCGAGGGTCGTGACCACAACCAGTACGGCTTTTCCGGATGGCTTTGCGGCGCGGGTCTTAAGCCTGGATTGACATATGGTGCGACCGATGAACTGGGATTGAAGGCCGAAGAAAATCCCGTTCATTGGAACGATTTTCATGCCACCGTGCTTCACCTGTTGGGCATAGACCACGAACAACTGACCCATTATCACAACGGAATTCGGCGACGACTAACGGATGTGGCGGGACATGTATTGACCGACCTCTTGGCGTAAATCGGAGGATCACCAAGTGTGTAGTTTTGGGTGGCACGTCCCTGAGGTGCGAGGAACGAGCGTCGAATAGGGCGTGGCAAAGCTTCAGTTTTGGGTTATTCAGGAGTGGGGCTGTTCGGAACATTAAGCATGAAAGCCTGAAACGCCAGCGAAGGTTGTTAGCCCCGTTTCCATCCCTGGCGCTTCAGGCTTCAATCATCTTGGCTAAGGCAGACTAATGCTCATCGGAGAAAATCATGAATCGGATGCGACCTGTTTCTTTTGTACAAGCACTGGCATGTTTCCTAACATTGTTTTTTGCTGCGACCTCGATCCCAGGTGCACCCAACGAGACTAAGATCAGTGAGCTTGCTCCGGGTGTGTACTTTCGCAAGGCGCAGACCGAGCCCGTTTTCACGGGCTGCAATCAAGGCTGGGTCGTTTTCAAGGATTTCGTTTTGATCATCGATGCCAACTTTCCTGGCCAGGCGGCTGAAGTCATCGCCGCCGTCAAAAAATCGACGGACAAGCCGATCCGGTTCGTTTTCGACACGCACTATCACGGCGATCACGCTGACGGAAATATGCAATACACAAAAATCGGCGCCACGATCGTGGCCCAGGAGCGCAGCCAGCCGTTATTTCAAACCAAAGGAATCCAGGGCTTCACCAATAGTCAAAAGGAGCGCAAGGACGAGTACGGGCAGCTGTCGTATGAGATACCCTCACTCTATTTCACACACAAGTTGATTTTTGACGATGGCACACAGCGTGTAGAATTGCTCTTTTTTGGACATGGCCACACTGCCGGTGATGCGGTGGCCTGGCTGCCAAGACACGGAATCTTATTTACGGGTGACGCATGTGTGAATGGAGCATTCAATTACACCGGTGATGGTAACACCGAAAGCTGGATTGCTGCTTTGGCCGGGATGGAGGAATTGCCGGTGAAAACTTTAGCGCCCGGACATGGTGAAATGGGCGGCCGCGAAGTGCTCGCCAACCAAAAGCGTTATTTCATGGAGTTGCGGCAAACGCTTCAGTCGGCGATCGATAAAGGGCGCACTGTAGACCAAGTGAAAGCGGAAATCGAGCTGCCCTTTTACAAGGAATGGACGGGGGTGGACGTGAAAACCCGAGTCGAAAACATCGAGCACGTCTACAAAGAATTGACGGCCGAAAATAAGCCTCTCAAGGGTGACAAAAAGTTCGGCCGATGGCAGAAAATGCCCGGCCTTGGGGATTACTCGCAAATCGGGGAATGGGACCGAGTTGGCAGTTGCGAACTGGACCTGCGCTTGGACACTTTGGCGGACATCTACCTCGAGTCCGATTCGCAGAGGCGGAAACAGATTCGCGATTACTTCCAACAGAATGGCGAGCAGCTGGATGAAATGTGGCTATATGTTCGCCGCATGGGCAAGCGAATAAGAGCCAAAGAAGACGCCATCTGGGTGAGACGCGGGCTGGCAATCGCTGCTATTGAAGGGGGGCGGAGGGACTATCGCGACACGATTGTATCGTTAGTTCTGTTGCGACACGGAGCGGAGCGTAGAGGAATCAACTGCGACCCATTTTTCAAGCAGATTCAAGACTGCGTCGCCAGCGAGAATCGTC
>JANNPR010001323.1:0-2340 GCA_031400345.1 Planctomycetota bacterium
CAACTAAATGAAGCGCGCCGTGGATCACGTATAGCAGTAACTCCTCATCCATCGACCAGCCATAATCGCTGGCTGATTGAGCGGCATATTCGGCGCTGACTACAATTTCCCCCTCCAGACGTTTACCGCTGTCGCTCAGCGGGAAGGTGAGAACGTCGGTGGAATAATCGTGTTTCAAAAAGCGGAGGTTGAGCTGTCGCATTGTGGCATTGTCCACGACCGCGATGTTGATGAGGGCGTCCCTTAGCTTCTCGGATTCCAACACCAACTTGACGCCGGCTTTGAGCTGATCGCGGTTGATCGTGTGACTTTCTTGCCGATTACTAAGCGAGACCTTAATCACGATGCGATCACGCCGACTGCGGGCTGGGGTATTTAACGCGACCGTGATATACAGCGATCAACGATTTGGAAAGACTTTCGCAGATTTCGTGCATTTCGCTGAGTGTTAAACCACATTCTTCGAATTGCCCATCTAGCAATCGTTTCATCGCCATTTCCCGCACTAAGTTTTCCAAACGAGCCGGAGCGGGGTCCACCAGGGTTCGGCTTGCGCCTTCGACGGCGTCGGCAAGCATCAGGACGGCGGCCTCTTTCGTTTGCGGCTTGGGCCCAGGATAACGGAAGTTGAATTCATCCACCTCACTGCTGTCGGCTTCCTCTTCTTCGCGCCGTTTGGCCGCTTGTCTATAAAAGTACTCGACCAGCGTCGTTCCGTGATGTTGTTCGATGAAATCAATAATCGATTGAGGAAGACTATGTTGGCGGGCCAAGTCCGCGCCGTCTTTAACATGCGCGATGATTACCAGCGTACTCATTGCGGGCAGTAATGATTCATGTCGATTGCCGCCCTGGCCTTGGTTCTCGACGAAATAAGACGGTTTCAACATTTTGCCGATATCGTGAAAATACGCACCAACTCGAACTAATAAGCCATTCGCTCCAATGCTCTCAGCGGCCGCTTCCGCTAAAGACGCAACATTAATCGAATGGTTGTACGTGCCAGGAGCGCGGCGAACTAGCTCCTGTAAAAGCGGGTGAGCCGCGTCGCCAAGTTCCAACAAGCTGATATCCGTTTGCACATCCATCAGACGCTCGACAAACGGTAGCAAACCGGTCATGAGCACGCCGGCCAACAATGCACAAAATGCGTGCCACCCTGCGCCCGACAGGAGGCGGAGGGCAAATGAAACCCCCAGCGTCGCGTCCAGATCGGCAATCGGTGAGAAATCAGGTAGTTGGGCGGAACCGTAGGTCTGCGTGGAAAGAGTACCGATCCCGATAGTAGTCAATGCTGTCACCGTGGCGGCGCCCAATCCGACATAAATGAGCTTCGTACGGCTTCGAATACGTCCGACTAAAAGAATCGCCGACGAGACTGCGGCGACGAGAATTACGAACTCTGGGAGTCCTTGCCCTAAGGACAGCGCCACAACCAGCGCAACGACAGCCGAAAGCAACAATGCCAATTCGCGCTCGTAAGCAATCGCCACGATCATGCCGAATAACACGAGCGGTACAATTTCTGCTCGCCATTGGTCTAGCGAAACGAGCCGGCACGCGGTAACGGTGACGGTGATCAACCCCAGCATCGTGCCGAATCGCTTCAAATCAACCAAAAGACGAGGCGCATGAAAGAAAATATACGTGCCACACAGCACATAGATGGCCACATACATGCCCAGGTCGGCGAACGTATGGCGAATCTTGGCGCCCAGACTCGTCTTGGACACCAGCTCACGATGCTCCACATCGAGCAATTCCAGATCTTCCGGGCGCAACGGTCGTCCCCCGGCAGCCAACTTGTCGCCCGGAGAATATTCGACCGTTGCTTCGGGGATCTTCTTCTCCGCTACGACTCGGGCCTTTTCTGAGGCGTCGCGATTGATTGTAAGTGTTGCAGGTAGCTTCTTTCGCAACCAGTTGAAGACCAGGATCGATACCGTATCGGTGTGTTTATCCGGTAACTCAACCGCTTTTAATTCGCCCGTAATCTTCTGCTGAAGTTTCCCCACAACTTCGGCGATGCGGACGTCCTTCACCTCCACTCGGTGCTGAAAGGACTCGTTGCCGATGGGGTGGGCCAAAATGGCTTGCTGACTGCCAGACTCGAGAGGATGCTCCAGTGCCGACAGCAAGCCATCGCGCTCGTAGTCCCCCAATACCTGTTGAATGGCGCGATCGAAACGCACCAACTGCATGTCGTCCGCGAAGGTAAAAAGCAAGCACAACATCCACATCGCCGGCGGACAAGGGTCGATGGAGGGCAAAATCTTCCGTACCAATCACATGGGCTACACCGACGCATACGACGCGCTGGCAGTGGTCGCCGCGACCGAA
>JANNPR010001326.1:0-4399 GCA_031400345.1 Planctomycetota bacterium
AATTGGTGCACGAAGTTACCAGCCCGCAGGCCTTCGAGGGACTGCGGATTGCCGGGCGAAAGGTACGTCGCCCCGAACGAACAATCGCAACGCCGGATCATAACATTCCCACGACCGACCGGCTGCTGCCCATTGCCGACCCCATTTCTCGACAGCAGGTGGAAACACTGCGACAGAATTGTCGGGAATTCGGAGTACGCATGTACGATCTGAATGACCGACGACAGGGGATCGTCCACATTATTGGCCCTGAAATGGGGTACACTCAACCGGGTATGACGATAGTTTGTGGAGACAGTCACACGGCCACGCACGGTGCCTTTGGGGGATTGGCATTCGGAATTGGCACCAGCGAAGTCGAACACGTGCTGGCTACTCAGACTCTGTTGCAATACAAACCGAAGACGATGGAACTTCGGGTCGATGGCCGCTTATTGCCTGGTGTTACTGCCAAGGACTTGATCCTGTATTTGATTGGCGAACTTACCACCGACGGTGGAACAGGCTACGTGCTGGAGTATACCGGTGAGGCGGTCCGTGGTCTGACCATGGAAGAGCGAATGACAGTCTGCAACATGTCCATCGAAGCGGGCGCACGGGCGGGCATGATCGCACCTGACGAGGCCACATTTGAATACCTACGCGGTCGAGAATTTGCTCCTCGTGACTTCGATGCCGCGGTCGCTCGTTGGCGGAATCTCCCGTCGGATCCGAACGCCCGCTATGACGCCGTTAAGGTCTTTTCCGCAAACGACATTGTGCCCCAAGTAACGTGGGGAACCAATCCGGGGCAAGTCGTGGGCGTTTCCGGAAAAGTTCCCGAGCCATCGCAGTTGGGTGATGCCACAGAATGCAAGACGGCGGAGCGAGCTCTCGAGTACATGGCGCTTCGGCCGGGAACTCCCATCACCGAGATCGCGATTGATCGCGTCTTTATCGGATCCTGTACCAATGCGCGTATACAGGACTTGCGTGCCGCTGCCGCGGTCGTGCGGGGTTACCATGTGTCGTCCCATGTTCACGCCATGGTTGTGCCCGGAAGCGGACAAGTCAAAGCGCAAGCGGAAGAAGAAGGACTGGACAGTGTATTTCGCGAAGCTGGGTTTGAATGGCGCGAAGCAGGATGCAGCATGTGCTTGGCGATGAATCCAGATAAGTTGGCTGAAGGCGAACGCTGTGCGTCAACTAGCAACCGCAAATTCGAAGGTCGCCAAGGCAAGGGCGGGCGAACGCATCTTGTATCACCGGCGATGGCGGCTGCGGCGGCTGTTGCCGGTCGTTTCGTCGATATTCGCGGATGGTCCTACAAATAGACCAGGATTGGAATATGCAGCCGTTCGTACAACACACAGGACTGGTCGCGGCCATGGACCGCGCCAATGTCGATACCGATCAGATTATCCCCAAACAGTTCCTGAAACGGATCGAACGCACAGGATTCGGTGACTTTCTGTTCTTTGATTGGAGGTATTTGTCCAATCAACAACCCAATCCGGATTTCGAACTAAATAGGTCTGAATTTGCCGGTGCTTCGATCCTCATTGCCAGACGTAATTTTGGCAGTGGTTCGAGTCGGGAACACGCCGTTTGGGCGTTGGAGAATTATGGATTCCGAACGGTAATTGCTCCCTCGTTCGCCGATATTTTCTTTAATAACTGCTTCAAGAATGGTGTCCTACCCATTCGATTGGACGAACAACGGGTCGACCTGCTTTTTAAAAATGTCGCCGATCGACCGGGTTATCAACTGACGATTGATTTAGAGAAGTGTGAAGTCCGTGACCAGCAGAACTTATGCCTGCCATTTCAAGTTGACGCGTCACGCCGTCACAGTTTGCTCAACGGTTTGGACGACATTAGCATGACGCTGGCGCACGCCGACAAAATTACTGAATATGAACGGTCGCGAGCGAGTTAGGTTCATTGTCACTGGTCACTGACCACTGACCAGTGACCAGTGAACTTCAACCCTCTACCGATTCTCAAACGCTTGGCGCTTGTCGCGCGCGAACGAGGAAGCTATCGTAGGCGAGCGTCTTTGAAATCAATGTTCGTGATCCGGGAGATCGCTCGTGCTCCGTGTCGTCACCTCTTCGCTGATCTACTTCGTAGTATTCTGCCACGCCTTGTTCGCCACCGAGGCCGATTGGCCGCAGTGGCGTGGTCCCGACGGACAAGGTCACTCGTCGGCTAAGAATCTTCCATTAACCTGGAGCGAGTCCGCGAATGTCGCCTGGAAAACCATCCTTCCGGGGCGCGGTTGGTCGTCACCGGTCATCGAAGGCAATCAGATCTGGATGACGACCGCGATCGAATCGCCCCTATCGGAAACCGAAAAAAAGAAGCGGCTCGAGGGAAATACTGGCGACCAACCGCTAAGCGTTTCCGGAAGGCTTAGTATGCGGGCCCTGTGCGTCGACCGGGCATCCGGCAGGCTGTTGCGCGAATTAGAGCTTATGGCGGAAGAAAAGCCGGACCCCGTCCACGCCTTGAACACATTTGCCTCGCCGTCGCCCGTAATCGAGAAAGGGAGACTCTATTGTCATTTTGGAACGAATGGCACGGCATGCCTGGATACGAAGACTTTCAAGGTCGTCTGGACGAATCAAGCGATTCACATCAACCATGAAAATGGCCCCGGCAGTTCCCCAATTCTGTGGCATGACAAACTGATATTTCACTGCGACGGGAGCGACGCCCAATTCGTGGTGGCACTGGATGCGAGCACGGGCAAGGTCGTCTGGAAAACGAAACGCAGCGGAAAGACGAATGAGAATCCCCAATTGAAAAAGGCTTACGGTACGCCGCTGATCGTGGACGTCGGCGGGCAACCTCAGTTGATCTCACCCGGTGCGGATTGGTTATACGGATACGACCCCGTCACGGGCAGCGAATTGTGGAAACTCAACTACGGAGTGCTTGGCTTTTCGATTGTTCCTCGCCCCGTCTACGGGCACGGCATGCTATTCATGAGCACAAGCTTCATGCAATCGGAGCTCTTGGCAGTTAGACTCGACCAAGGTGCCCCAGAGATTTATTGGAGGTACAAAAAACAAGTGCCGCAAATGCCGTCCCCGTTACTGGTCGGCGACGAACTGTATTTTGTCAGCGACAAAGGCGTAGCAACGTGTTTGGACGCTAAAACTGGGAACGTACATTGGACGGAAAGACTGGGTGGTAATTTCGTTTCATCACCACTCTATGCCGATGGCCGTATTTACCTGCCTAACCGAGAAGGCGAGACATTCGTGATTTCGCCCGGCCGCAAATATGAGCTATTGGCCACGAACAAACTGAGTGGCGAAATTATGGCATCGCTGGCAGCAATTGATGAAGGCCTACTCGTTCGCACCGACAAAGCACTTTACCTCCTCAAGAAATAGAAAGGCGAATTCATGCACCGCGTACTCGCCACATGTGCCGCAATCGTCGTGGCATTTCAGGTAGCCAAACCATCGCCTACTAGCCCCGACCCGAATACGCCGCGCCCCATTGCGGCAGCGGATACGGTGCTGATCGAGGATATGACATGGATGGAGGTTCGGGATGCAATGAAAGCCGGGAAGGACACGGTAATCATTGCCACCGGTGGCATTGAACAAAATGGGCCTTACCTGGTGGCCGGCAAACACAACCTGGTTCTGCGAGCTACCACCAACGCTATCGCGAGGAAGCTTGGCAACGCCTTGGTGGCTCCGATTGTGGGCTTTGTCCCGGAAGGAAATATCGATCCGCCCAGCGAGCATATGAGATATCCCAGCACGGTCGGTCTGACGGAAGATACCTACCGTCGCCTGATCTCGGAAATCTGCGCTTGTTATCGCGCACACGGATTCAAGAACATCGTGTTAATTGGCGACAGCGGTGGAAATCAGGTGGGACTTAAGGCTGTGGCGCTTGAGCTCAGCGGTTCATGGAAAGACGGCAAGACAAAAGTGTTTTTCATCCCCGAGTACTACAACTACGGTGACGTGAAGAAGTGGCTTGACGAACAGGGCGTCATACAGACCGACGAAGGACTCCACGACGATTTCGCCATGACCGCGATGATGATGACAGTCGATCCGACTTCGGTTCGAACGGTTCAACGGCAGGCAGCAGACAAGTTTCGCATCAACGGCGTTGAATTAGCACCGATCGAGAAAACGATCGCCTGGGGACATCGGATTATCGACTACCGCGCCGAGTCGACGGTAGCCGTGATTCGAAAGGCAATGAAGTAGTGAGGTCCGCCGGGCTCCGGCGGAACATTTCTCTGAGCTTTCGACGCAACCGTAGTAGTCGGTCTATCAAAATGGTGGGTAGGTGACAGTGTGCCACTGACAGCCGCCGGAGTTCGTTTGGATTACACGAAACGGCTCATTCGGCGGCAAGCCAGTGCTGGGAACTGTCAGACAAC
>JANNPR010000004.1:0-3430 GCA_031400345.1 Planctomycetota bacterium
TCGGCGACCGTTTCCAATTAGGACGACTCGCCACCGGGACTTAGGCTGCCGTGACGGCAGCCTACTAATCGTTCGACCGGAGGAACGTGGAACCACAGAGGACACAGAGGGCACAGAGGTTGATGGAGAGGGATCCCTTGACGGAAAAGGTGATTGGATGTGCGATAGAAGTGCATCGCACTCTAGGTCCTGGTCTGTTGGAGTCGGCGTACGAGCAATGTCTGGCCAGAGAGCTCGCGCTGCAAGGAATTGCTTTTAAGCTCCAGGTACCGGTGCCCGTCGAATACAAAGGAGTCCGGCTGGACTGTGGGTTTCGCATTGATGTACTGGTGGAGGAGCAGCTGGTCTTGGAGTTGAAGACCGTGGAAGCGATACAGGGGATTCATCAAGCGCAGTTGTTGACATACATGAAATTGGCTGGTATTTCGACTGGGTTGCTCCTCAATTTCAACGTCGAACTGCTAAAAGACGGCATCCGACGGTTCAAACGGTGACTCTGTGTCCTCTGTGCCCTCTGTGGTTCAACATCCCCGTAAGTCGAACAAAGCCGTGAACCGGAGCGACGGGCTACGGCTTTTTTGGTAATCAAACTTTATTGGCCGTCGCCCGGTTACGGCCGACGTTAGCCGTTTAATGACTATGTCCAAACCAGTGCAATCGGAAAATGGACTCCCGAACTCTATTGCTGGCCGAATTGTCCTTGGATTGCTTTGCATACTTTTCCTCCCATTTTCTGTCATATTTCTGTTCGCATTGTTTATCGGTGGCGTCGGCGCGAACTGGGGAGATTTGCTCGTTCGGTTTTTGTTCGGAGAATTCTTACTTGCGCTCTTTATGGTGTCGGGTTGCGGTGTAATCTGGGCTATCGCGATGCCCAAGTGGATCATAACAATAATGCATCACTGGTCCGGACGATTGGCACTGTTGTTGTTCATACCATTCTTACTCATGGCGGCGATGCTATTCTGGCCTATTTAGGTTCGAGATGTTCAAACTACACATCAAATTGGTGCCAAGGAGTTGCCCGGGCATGTCATGTCGATTTTGAAGATTGCCGGACTAATAAGATGATTCACGACGTCGATTCGACTCGCGCTGCTTTGGTCTAATTTGCGAACTGACTGTTTCCGGACAATGGCCGAACAAAGCGTTGGACACGGAGCGGCGGACAACGCGTTTTCAAGTGGATAGTTGACTGGCCGCCGCCCGGTCAACGCAATCGTTAGGCTGCAACTGTAATTCTGAAAGATCTTTGATGGCTGGCGTATATCTCGAAACCAGCGTTGTCGGCTACCTCGCATCGCGACCAAGTCGCGACTTGGTCACCGCGGCCAATCAACAGGTGACACGCGATTGGTGGGAACTTCATCGCGAACGATTCGAACTGTACATCTCGGAAGCGGTCGTCGCCGAATGAACTGTGCCCATATTGCCAATGCCGCACTGCGAGATCAAATTGAATTGATCTGCCGATTCGCAGGTTTCGAGCCGCCCACAATTTGCACTCCACAACAACTAATGGGAATTTGATTTATGTGGAAAGATCCGATCGTCGAAGAAATCCGGCAATACCGCCTCGAGTACTCCGCCAGATTTAATCACGACCTGAAGGCGATCTGCAGCGACTTGCGTAAGAGACAAGCGGAATCTCGTCGCAAAGTGGTCGTATTATCTTCAAGGCCCGTCGCTAAACCTGTCAAAACTGGCGGCCAACCCCTAGCCTAACGGATGAACCGGAGCCGATTGGCCTTTGCGAGTTTCGTCGCCCGTGACGAATGCGACCCAACCTTCGGCCCGGTTATCCTGAACGTTCGGCAGGTGGCCGACGTACGCTCGATCGGGTACGAGACAAAGCAGCTTGCCTACGTGAATGCCGCCTGGCAAAATGGCGGCGTTCAGGCACCGTTTGTTCCAGCAACATCGGAGTATCGCAATGAACTTGAAGATTGCACTTACGTTGATAGTGTGCGGTACTCTTTGTATCCTGGCGACTCTTGGGATCTCGGCTTATCTCATCAAGCAACTTTCGCCCATGCTGGCGACTGACGGTCGCATTCATGACAACCACATGCTGTTAGTCGGTGTAGCAGCCTGTCCTGCGGTTGCGACGTTTGTTGTAGGAGCCATCTTGCTTGTCAATGGGCTGAGGCAGAGCGTCGCGCGCGGGAATGCGAAAGGCAATGAATGACGCAACGACGATCGCGCAACTGCCGAACATATGCGATGCACCGGAGTCGCGGAGCGACGCGAATTGACAATGGAACACCAACTCCCGCGACCCGGTGATCGCTGGGGTTAGGGCTGCTAGAATGGAAACCGAGGTGCACCGCCCGGTCCCAGGAAGCCTATTACCCGTCCGCGCTCGAGTATGATTCTTTTGATATTGGTTTGTTGAACAGGCTGTTAAACGAAATGGACGGGCTACGTGGCGACGCAGAAATTCTGTTCCTGCTGACCACGAATCGGCCCGAGTCATTGGAAAAGGCACTTGCCGCACGACCAGGGCGAATCGACCAGGCGATTGAGTTCCCGCTGCCCGATGAAATGGGCCGCAGGAAACTAATACGTATGTATGCTGGCGGTGCCAAAATCGCCGACGAGGTCGTTGAACACAGCGCACGAGTCACTCAGGGGGTAAGCGCTTCGTTCATCAAAGAGTTGATGCGCCGCGCGGTCCAATTCCATCTTGAATGTTTTTCTGGTGCAGCAGAACACCGTATTCTCCAAAATGACGTGGATCAGGCCATTGACGAATTGTTGTTTGTTGGTGGCTCGCTGAATCGTAGTTTGTTGGGTGCGGAATCGGACGGCGCGAACGACGATGAGTAAGGTGATCTGCGACGAGGCACAGGTTCTCGTACGAATGCCTGGCACTTCTTTTGCGCGGGATTTGCCCTCGGGACTGCTGCTTTCGACAAGAGTTATTCCGCGTGCGGAGTGCTGCTCATAAACACCGGCTTGCCAACTACACTGTCTGCTGGTTTCAACTCCAGGAAAGGTCGCGTCGAGATGGGGCCGGAAAAAGAACGACCGCCTCCGGTGGTGAGCGGCCCGACACCCGGTACGGATGCGGTGGCCGAGCCAACTGTCGATCAGACTCAGGCATCCAACTTTCAACGGGATGGGGAAACGTTGGCGCTGCCCAATGGCGGTCCTTCCGCCACGCAGACGTTGGCCACGACGGATGAATCGGGACCCAAGTTCTCTGATCCCATGGTACGTCGGGCGGCTGCCATGATGCACACAGGCATCGGCGACTATGAGGTCATACGCGAGCTTGGCCGTGGCGGCATGGGCGTCGTTTATCTTGCGCGGCACCGGCAGTTGCAACAATTCGTCAATGGCCTGATCCACGTCATTTTGGAGAATACGGTGTTCTGCTGCACCAGAAAAACATTCAAGATGGAATTGGACCGCGCGGCGCATCAAC
>JANNPR010000110.1:0-2191 GCA_031400345.1 Planctomycetota bacterium
AACAGGGAAACCGGCAAGAACCCGAGCAGCCTAACTCGGTTAAGTTCGAGCGATTCATTTTTGACTTGTTACCCCATGCACCTCACGCAATCGCTGTGGAAGCTGCCAAATCGGACGCGTTTGCGCCGGTGAAGAACGCGAATGGCGCAGCCATGGATACTCCGGAACTGGCTCAAATGGCCATGGTGAATCAGCATATGAGTTGGCTTGAGGCTGCGGGAGTGAAGGTCGCACCGAACACGGTCGTAGAAATCGATCCACGGTGGGCGCTGACCCCGGCTGACGTCGCTAAAAAAGTCGGGGCCAACACAAAGGTCGATGCAGCAACGTACTTTCGGTAGCGGAAGAAGGAGAGTCGAGGGGCAAAGTGCCAAATTTTAGTGACCGTTTCTCAGATGCGATTCATCGTCGGGCCACTCCCGTTGTGGTTGGGCTTGATCCACGTTTGGACCAGCTTCCTCTCCAGTTCCAACCCAGAGTTCCTGGTGATCGAGTGGCAATTGCCGCAGCGTTTGCAGAGTTTTGTAAGAACGTTATTGACGTCGTAGCGCCGCTTGTGCCGGCTGTAAAACCGCAAGCCGCTTTCTTTGAGGAACTTGGCCCATCGGGCATGCACGCCTTGTCAGAAGTCGTCGAATACGCGCGTACCAATGGTTTATTGGTTATCATTGACGCGAAACGTAATGACATCGGATCGACCGCGGAGGCCTATGCACGAGGATTTCTAGGCGTCCAAAGCGCTTGGGGCGGTGATGCTCTGACGGTCAGTCCATACCTAGGTGAGGATAGCATTACCCCGTTCTATGAGGTTGCGACTCGAACGGATAGCGGACTCTTCGTACTGGTTAAAACCTCCAACCCCGGTAGCAAAACGTTTCAAGATTTGCAGGCGGACGGCACGAAGGTGTACCTCAAAGTGGCTGAAATGGTGGAATCGCTTGCTCAATCTTCACTTGGTTTGAATGGATACGGTGCCGTAGGTGCCGTGGTGGGTGCGACCTATCCGGAACAACTTTCGGAGTTGCGCGGATGCATGCCACATAGTTGGTTCTTAGTACCGGGATTTGGTGCACAAGGTGGAACGGCTCGCGACGTTGCGGGTGCATTTGACCCACAGGGATTGGGGGCCGTTGTCAACAATTCTCGCGGCATAATATTTGCGCATCGCGCGACGCAATATAAACAACGATTTGGAGAGGTTGGCTGGCAAGGCGCCGTGGAAGCGGCCACTCGGGAAATGATTGAGCAACTGCGAGTGGATACGCCGGCGGGTCAACTATTGAAATACGATTCGTATAACGCACAGTCCGCTGCAACCGATCTTAACTAGAAACGATACGGAAAGTCAGTTCATGGGTGCCGATCGCCCTCAGTTTTTGTTTGTCGTGTGTCAGCGTGGTGCGGAAGCTCCTTTGAAGCGCGAGTTCGCACGCGAATGGCCGGAATTTCGATTAGCGTATTCGCGCCCTGGTTTCGTGACGTTTAAACTACCTGACAACTTTGATCAGACCGACGATTTTGAATTGAAGTCCGTATTCGCCCGAGCGAGCGGGTTTTCCTTGGGTAGAGTTAGCGGCGTCGAGGCCCCCCAACTGGCGAGTCAAACATGGGAACTATTTCGGGACCGGCCCTATCCCCACTTGCACGTATGGCAGCGAGATACGTCAGTACCGGGCGACTTTCATTTCGAACCTGGCGTGTCGCCTCTGGCCGAATCGATCGGCGATGCATTGATTCAAGCTTGCCCGCTTCCGGACCACGCCATTCGATTGAACGAGCCTGCCCATGCCGGGCAATATATTTTGGATTGCTTTTTGGCGGAGCCCAATGAGTGGTGGCTAGGCTACCATTTGGCCTCATCTGTGCCATCGCGGTGGCCTGGTGGCGTCATCGAATCGGAAATTCCCGAACACATGATCAGCCGCGCGTATTTGAAAACGGCCGAGTCACTGGACTGGTCGCGGTTACCCATTCAACCGGGCGATCACTGCGTCGAGTTGGGTGCATCCCCGGGCGGTAGCTGCCAAGCATTGCTCGATCGAGGATTGAACGTTTGGGGCATCGACCCTGCGGATATCGACGACGAATTACTCCGCCATCCGCGATTTGTGCATATTCGCAAACGAGCAGCCGATTTACAGCGCCGTGAATTCTCGAGTTTCAAATGGTTATTCGCCGATTTGAATGTCGC
>JANNPR010000117.1:0-10243 GCA_031400345.1 Planctomycetota bacterium
GCTCGGCATCTTTTTGACGACCCAATTGAGCCATCGCCTGTCCGCCCGAGACAAGAGCCCGTATTCGAATTTCTTTTCCGGGCTCTGACGGTACCAGTTCCAATTCGCGCAGTGCCCCTGCCGGGTCCCCCTCCTGCAAGAGTAACGATCCTTTCAGCAGGTGTAGCAGGGTCGGAGATGCTGACGCACCCTCCAAAACTGTTAATCGCTCGCGAATTTTGTTGATGTCCTTGGAATTCAAGGCTGCCAGGGTCTGCGCGAACGAATCATCAGGTTCGGCAAGGGATTGATGATAGTTCGCTAACTGCAAGTTACCAACATCGGAGAAGTACTTGGCCAACGCAGTATGGGCCTCCCGGTGAAGAGGATTGTCTGTGAGCGCGGTGGTCATCCAAGCGGCCCCTTCGCGCAACAGCCCTTGCTCCATGAGGATTTGACCTGCTTCGTAGCGAAGGTCCGCATTCACGGGTTCCCGGAGCAACTCGATGGTGATCTCAGCCAGCCGGGTGTAGTGCGCATAGATCCGTTTCGATTCTGCTTCGTGGGCAGCGGCACGTTCGGAATCGCCCGCTCGCGAATAGGCTCTACTCAACACGTACTGCGCGACGGGATTGGCACGTACGACGTCGATGGCGCCGGTCAGCAGCTTAATCGCTTCGTCATGCTGTTTTTGTTCCAGCATGATGGTCGCCAATTCAGTCACCACGCTGGCCTTTTGCTCGTCGGTCAATTTGGACTTCAGAAGATCGCGCAATTGCTGTTCCGCTTCCGCGAAATTCGCCAGCCGTTGATGGCATTTGGCTGAACCAATGCGAGCTTCCGTATCGTCCGGATCGACCTTCAGGCACTGCATAAATTCGTTGAGGGCCAGATCGACCTTATCCGTTTCCAACAGATTGCGGGCCAATCTTCTACGCGCTTCTACGTTGTCTGGCGTTAACTCCAAAACGCGCGTGTACTCTGCGATGGCATCCGAATGGTAGAGAATGCGCTCCCAGATTTCAGCTCGCCAAAGACGCGGTCGTACCGTTTTCGGTCGCCAGTCGATCCAAAAGTTCAGGCAGACCATGGCCTCCTTGAAACGATAGCTATGCAACAGTGCCCGCGCTTGGGCTTCATAAAACTCAACCGCCAACTCGTCGCTGGCTTCGCCTTGAAGCAGCTGTTTAAAATACGGCTCCACCTGCTCAAATTGCCCAGATTGCAGGTCTGCCAGGTAGCGTTGCTGGTTGAGCTCCTCAGCTGGCCAGCCCTGACTGGCAGCTCGATCAAGATATTTGGCTGCTTTTTCCAAATCACCGGATCGTCGGTGTGCTCGGGCAAGAAGATACAACAACTCGGCTCGTTCCGGCTGCAGCCGCTCGGCGCGCTCCAGAATCTTCAGGGCACTTTCCGGTTCCGACTGGAGCAATGTTTGACGGGCCAGGTGGATCTGCCAGCTGACGAAAACCCAGCGCCAGCTAAACAGCGCAACGACCGACACGAGTACTAACCCGGCGCAAAGAAGATCCAATCTCCGTAACGAGAATCGTTTCTTCTGCCTTGGTTTGGTGCTGGTCTCGTCACCTGCGGGTGCTGAATCTGAGGGATCTGTCACGAGTCAGTCCCGTTTTTTTCCCGAATTCGACGGCTTCGAATGGCCGTCGACGCTCCGTCCAGCGGGCATCGAGAACAGTGTAGCGAGGCATAGCCGCAACGGTAGGGCGGACACCCTACCCGTCACGATTCAACGGTAGGGGACGGTGCCCGTCCTACCGTTCGATCCGAAAACATCAAACGGCGGGACATCACTATACGCAGGGCGGTTGGGTGTGAGGTTCAGGGTTCCAAGGTGATGGCAAAATCGTTCTTGCTCGCGTCCGACGTAACGGTAAACGACAGCCCGCTGCTATCGGACCTGGAGTATTTTTCGGGCACCAAGGACTTGCTTTCCTTCTCACCATACTTCCCTTGGGCATCTCCCATTTTCTTCGTGAGCTCCATCGATTGTTCCTCGGGGGTCTTACCGGAAAGCTCGTCGGACGGAGCCACGAGAGTCACCGAAACGCCGCATTTTCCCAGCGATGCACCAGGGCGACCGCCGGTCGACAATTTGAACTTTCCTTGATCATTGGTGGTCCCAACGGCGACCGGACCCTTTTCCGGAATAAACGTGACACTTGCGCCCGCAACCGGTGCACCTTGCAAAGTGACCGTTCCGCCGGCCGTCGCCAATTCCACTCCGTCACTTCCGCCGCAGCCAGCGGTCAAGGAGGTGAGCAGCAAACCAAATACGGCCGTAACCGCGACGCGCAACATGAATGATCCTCCGCTTTTTGAGTTTCGCAACCGTGGGAACATCAAACTCAATAATTTCCTACAGGGTTTCCATCACGTCTTCCACCTAGTCTCTGATACGTCCTGTGGTCAATGGTCGAACCGATGAAGGTAACTGAGCCATCCACAAGAGCAAATTGCGCCCCCCCTGGGTGATACGATTTGAATCCCCAGGCGAAGTTCCATTGTACATTGCGTGTGCAAGCGGGGTGTGTAATTTGACCCACGGAAGCTCCGGCGCAGGTGGTGAAATTGTTAATGGGACACAGGGTTGACGCGTGGGCGTTGTTGAGCCCGTCGTAGTGCCAGAATCCCCATTCCGCGTGGCTTTGGCAATTGGCCAACACCTCGCCCACGAAAATGGTGTTCGACGTTCCATCGAGTACATCCTTGAGTTCCGTTGCAACTGCGGCGCCCCACAGTCCGCGGCAGAACATTCCCGAAAGATTCTCTTTCGACGGGCAATCTCCGTGTGACCTATTCCCGGCCGCTAGAGGCTCTTGGAACTGCTGCCAGACATTGCAAGCCCCGCTGGCAGAAGGCGTGGACTGTGAACCGAGCGATCCAGTGTAACTGCCATTAAACCGGGGTTGATTACCGGTGAGCGGGGCGACCCCATCGGCGCCGCGAGGTCGAAGGACAAGCGAGACATCCGAGGGGCAACGTGCGTAGGAAGGCCCGATGGTCAGGAGCGGCTTACCGCCTACAAGAATATCCGCGGCGTTTCTCTTGCTAAAGTCGATCGCGTTGAAAATACTGGCCTGCTCCATGAAGGGTAGGACCCGTGCCTGCCAGCTCAGATGGTAGCGGTCAGTGCCCGACCACCCGCCGATTCCACCGATCGGAAAGGACTTGTAGACATCGTGATAGTTATGGAGCGCCAACCCGTATTGTTTAAGGTTGTTGCCGCATTGCATCCTCCGGGCCGCTTCGCGGGCAGCTTGCACAGCCGGGAGCAATAATGCTACCAAAATGCCAATGATCGCAATCACCACCAGCAACTCGACCAACGTGAACCCCCAACAACTTTTTTTCCGAATCATCGCCATCCTCCCAGAAAATTGAAAATGAGTAGAAAACGATTACTTCAGAGCTCCGAGAATTTTGAGCTAGTGGGCTGAAGTTGAACATATCATCAAGATAGAAACAAGTGTTTGCTAAAAAATCTGTAGTTTTGCGATGAAGCATTGATACGACGACACGGCGAGCGGCTTCGGGTGCCGTTCTGGCCCCCTTTAGAACTCGCCGTGCAACTCGAGTCTGGCGAGAGCGCGTCCATGATGCGGGCTGAGTGCGACACATCGCTGATAGGCATCTATCGCCGCCTTTGGCTGGGACAGCAGACGCCGTACTTCACCCAGATAGAACCACGCCCGCGCCTCCAGCGGTGCGGATTTCACCGCTTGTTCCAGTAATTGGAGCGCCAGAGTTAACTGGTTTTGTCGGAACGCTTGAATTCCGGCGGCTAGTTTCACCAGACCGCGTTCCCGTTCGGCGCGTGCAGAGTCTCCCTCCTGCTCGAACAAGCTGACCAGGCGCGCATGTGATTCGGCGCGGGGCCGCAGCCTATTGGCGTGCTCCCAGGCCGCTCGGGCTTTCTGAGTTTGACCGACTCCTGACAAGGCGTCTCCCAAAAGATGCAGGGCAGTTGGTGGGATTGCCATCCGCTCGCCCAGCATTTGCAGTAGACGAAGGGCTTGGTCCGGGCGTCCCGCTCGCAATTCCAAATCGGCGCCGACAGCAAGCTTATCCAACAGGTATTCCGGATCGGTCTGCTGGACAATTGCTTCAAACTGTAAAGCGGCATCGATCAGTTGCTTTGCGTCGTTTGCCGCTTCGACGCGCGCCAGGGCGGCATGTAAGCCGTATCGCGACCGAATTGGATGCAAGTACACCCAATGGTCACTCATGCGGAGCTGCGAGAAACTCCGTTCGGCACGATCGGCGTGCTCCGCGGCGGCAGCGTGATTCCCCGCGGACCGATTAGCCTGCATTGCCAGGAGCCGCACGTTCAGGTCGCCCGAATAGGCATTCTCCAACCGCGCGATCAGGGACGCGGCCTCCGCTGCTCGCCCCAGTGACACCAACAGGCGTGCGCGCTGGTAATCGGCGGGCGGGAACTTGTCGACAAGTGCGAACGCGCGTTCCGCCGCTGCGGCATCCTCATCCCGCAAGTGATTTCGCGCCTGTTGATAGAGGCAACTACGGAACATGTCTGGCCCAGCCAGGCGAGCAGCGACCTGGAAGCGATGGTGCGCTTCGCGAGTCCGCCCCATTCGATCGAGGCTGTAGGCCCAGCCGTAGGCCGCTGCGAAATTGTTGGAATCCCTTGTCGCAGCATGTTGCAAACAGACTTCTGCTTCGACGAAGTAGCCGTACGCCAGAAAAGCCTCACCCAATTCACGCCAGGCGTCCGGGCGCGCCGTCCGCGCAGCCTCTTGCAAACGTTTCAGGTCGGCTGCCGTCGACAGTGGGAGCCGCGAGAGATCAGGCGTCGGTGGGCTCGGGCGCGACCCATGCCACCCGATAAAGACCCCGGTTCCCACGAGCTCCGCGAGTACGAGCAGGACGAGAAGACCTCGTATCCGTGTCATGGTCGGCTCGGTGTCATGGTCGGCTCCCGGGCTGGCTGATCCAAATGTTTACGCCACTGGCCCGGTCGAAGGGAGGAATGAGATAGAGTCCACCAGCGGCAATGTCATCACGGCCGTCCCCATTCAAATCTCCGCAGGCCACCGTCACGAGATGCGTGGGACGATCGTCAATCTGCCTGGGGCTGAAATTGTGGCGACCATCGTTCTCCAGCCAGACGAGGCTGGCGTGCCCAGGCCGGTCCCAATTGTTGACCATGCTCGCCAGCACGACATCCCGGTCGCCGTCACCGTCCAGATCCCCTACCGCCGCGGCGTACGTCCCACCAAGATGTGCCAGCCGATGTGTGGTGAAAGTCCAGTTGCCGACGTTCTCCAACCACAAGCAACCGTGATACGGCTGCGGGTAACTGTGAATGTCTTCCAGATTGTCGCCGACCGGGAGAATCAGGTCGGCATCGCCGTCCTGATCGAGATCGTCCAGCACCAGCCCCGCACTGCCGAGGTCGTAGTTGATGGAGGCAAATAGTCGGCGCGGCTGGAACTTTCCCCGGCCCAAATTCTCGAACCCCCAAACTTCTTCCTCGTCCTGCGAGACGACGGCCGCGATATCGATGTCCCCGTCTCCGTCGAAATCCGCCAAGGGAACATGAATGATGCCGGGAGCGACGAACAGCCGATGATCGCGGAATCGTTGCTCGCCGCGGTTTTCCAACCAGAGAACTTCCCCGCGCGAATACCCGAAGACGGCCACGGCAAGGTCCAGGTCTTGGTCGCCGTCAAGATCTCCAGCTTGAACGTCGGCGACACGGCGAACGTCGTCCAATAGAAGATGTTTTTGAAATTCGCCGCCGTCATTCTCCAGCCATACCACGCTTCCAATGACATTGTCATCCGGCAAGATGTTGCCCAGCACGGACACGATCACGTCGTGATCCCCATCTCGATCGAGATCGACTACCGTCGCATGAGCAGGAGCGACGAGTTCTTCGCCAAGCACTGTCTCCTCCCATGCGCCTCCGGAAACCTGACGATACAGCAGCACGCGATTGTATCGTGCGTCGCATGCGATCACGTCGGGCAAATCGTCACGATCAAAGTCGACGATCTGAACGTTTGTGATCCACGGCGGATAGCTTGGTTCCGGTCCGAGTCGGATCCTAGTTAGTGGCAAGCGGGACGGTGAAAATGTCGAGCTGTCCGAAGGTATCCCTTCCAGTCGACGACCTAACCGCAAACTTGGTAGGCTGAAAAAAATAACGATTGGAATCGCGACCACCGCCGTTCCTAATAACATCACCTGCACCACGGGACGGCGATTCGACATCCGCACCAAACTCCAAGTCAAACAACGAGGATGATCCGATTTCATCGTTCGTTGGGACACATTATTAGTACTATAGCGCTACGGCGGAAGACGTCGGCCGAGTGCGACTGAACCACACCGTGGGAAATCATCCAACAAGATATCTTGTAGGAACAATCGCGGAAACGCAGGATCAAAGTTGAGTTTGCTGGCGAGTGCGAAGTAACGCTCACGGTGTGCGGGGGTGCGAAGTCCTAGTGCCGTCAACGCCACGCGTTTTTCTGTCGGGAACATACGCAGCCCTTCAGCCGCGACCGGGTTGGGAGGTGTCTTCTCTTTTAGCATGGCTGCGAGCTGCCGCTCATCGAAGGCGTCCCTCTGAAGAATGTCGATCGCCTGGTCCAGATCCTGTTGGGCGGCCATTTCGTTACCAGCTTGCGAATACGCAATGTACAGCAACAGGTGGTCCTTCCAAACGAGCGGGCGATCCTTGGATTGCAATTGCATCCTCGCGGCGTCGAAGTCCCCGGCAGTAACATGCAACGCGAACATTTCGGTAGCAGCTAAATCTGGGGATTTCCGTGCTATCTCAAGATACTTTTTGCGATCATTGGCGAAATAACTGGCAAATCTGAGTATCGTATCTGCATTGTCGGCTACCTGTTTTTGTTCCATGGGGTCGAATCCGCCGAGAATCCTTCCGCTCGTTTGAAACTCCTCAATTCGAGTCTTCGCGCCTTCGAAATCATCCATAGAGATCAAGGCTTCGACTTCTGAAATGATGTACGGCAGCTTAAACGTGCTGAGTTGCTGTTTTTCGCGTGCTTCCTTCAGTAGGTCGTCATGACGGCCGTTCGCCTTCCATGCCATGCGGCGCGTTTGCTCGAACATGTCGCTGTCGGGTTGAAGACGCAGAGCTGTTTCTGCGTAGGGCAATGCATCCGCGAAATCGCCCCGGGCGAGAAGAATATATGCCTTCGACGCGTTGCCGAACGCCGAAGGTGGGACTCCCTCTGTGGAGAGAGCGAGCAAGCGTTCATGTTCATTAGGTTCGCGCACCACGCGAGCCAACAAATACGCCAACTCGGCATTCTTGGGGTCGGCGTCTAGCCTGCGGCGATAGTCGGCCGCCAAATCGTACTCCGGTTGCGAGACTTCCATCGCACGCTGGTAAGTGCGATGAACTGCCACAATTACAGGTACTTCGTCCAATTGGCCCTTTAAGAACTCCACCAGTTGTCCTGGGGGCATCATTTGCGCCAACAACTCATGGAAGATAACGTTCTCTGGTTCGAATATCACGCGATTGCGCAAGTAGTCGACCGTACTTTCCTTCCCAACTTGCGACGAGACCCAAGCCATGATTTCCATCGGAGAGAATTGACCAGGCGGCAACACGTCAACCCGCGTCTTTCCCACCGGGGTCGTTGCATTCATTTTGATTTCTGTTGGAAAGGGCTCAAACGGGTAGTCTATTCGAGAGAACTCGTAAAGAGCTTGGCCAACGTAGAGTTGACTGGATCCAGTTGGGGCTTGGTTGCCCGTGCGCACATAAAACGCTTGTTCCCAATGAATGAGAGCCAGTCGATCTGGATTGATGACAATGGTTCGAGATACAAACGGCCGACTCCAAAATGGACTTTGCATGGAAACTTCAGTGGGGGGCACGTCCAATCCGTTACCCGTTAAAACTATGCTCAGTCTCCCTTCGGATAAGCGAACGCGTCGATGGGACTGCGGCGCCAGATCGAAACTTTTGCCATTAATAGTCGCCTGATAAGGCTTGGATGAACCGTTTACAAGCTGTACTGTCCGATTTTGACCTATATAAATTGCCGACCCCAAATAGGCCAATATCGTCACCAGTGCGGCCAACGGGCCAATCATCTTGGCGAACTTTGACGCCGAACCGCCGGTCTGATATCCCGAGTTCGACGTATCGAGCGAAACCAATTTGGCAGGGCGACCCGACTTCGCATTCTTTTCTACTTGCTTGCGAAAATCACGATATGATTTGTCTGTCTTCATTTCCGGGACTGCGGTTTCGCAGAGGCTCAAAAGTTCCATCGCCTTGCTGTGATTTGCTTGTCCCTGAAAACCCTCGATTAACAACATGAACATGCCCACGTTGCTGGGAATGTCCTCATAAATTATCGGTTTCAAAAATGCGTCTGCTTCGTCGGGCCGGTTCTGCCGCAACAACTTCACGGCCAATGCTCGCCGTACCAATGGTTCATCTTTTACCTGCAAAGAACAGCGATAAGCCGTTTCTGCCTCCGCATCGCGGGAAAAATACGACAGGGCGTCGCCCAAAGCGTTTTGAACATCAGCATGGTCCGTCATGGGAGCTGCCAAATGCTCCGCCACCTTTAACAAAAGTCCTTCATCCTGAAATGTTACGGCTACGCGAATGGCATCGATCACTCCGGCAGAATCGTTCACGTCTCGATCGATTCGCTGCGTGACGCCTGCAATTGCTTGTCCCTTGGCAGCCTCCCATTCCTTCGACGGCAAGGCGCGGTGCTTCCGACAAAATGGACAATCACTGAGTACGCGATACGTCTTCAGCGGAATCAATGGGATAAAAAACACCACAAAGTACTTTGTGGTATCGTAGGATCTCAAGTCTCCGTATGCGTTGCAAAACTCGCATTCGGAACGAATCGTGTGGATACGATTCTTGCCGTAATACCACGTCCCGATCCCGTTAATTACCTGCGGCATAATGTAATCTCTCAACCGCTTTTGTGAGCCTGTTAAAAAACGTACAGCAAGCCCAAACTGTTCACGCAGAGGACATAGCAGAGCATCTACATTTTGACCTTACAAGTGTGCCGTATCTCTGCAACTTGAACCAAAACACCCCTCCGTGTCCTTCCGCCGCCAGGAGATTAGACTGTTCAGAATTCGCCGCGTGATAGCGTAGCGGTACACCATTAGTCGTCAGTAAGGAACTCGCGTGAGCAGCGACTTTGAACGGCTCAAGGACCCTGCAACCTCAACGCGAGGATACCCGTTGAGCATGTTATTCATCTTGGTCGGGGTCTGCGGCGTCCTGTCTGGATTCGTCGCGCCCGCAGCACGTCGATGGTTGGCCGGCGACTTAGGACTTCTAGAATTTATTGGCGCCGCGGTGGGAGGGGGATTTGTATTGGCTGCGATCGGGGCCAGTGTCGGATTCGGTCACTACCGGCGATGGCGCGGTGTGAGTTGGGGTACCGCTGTAGGATTCGGCATGGGAGTGATGGTCGGGCCGCTGATAGTCATATCGGAGAGTGAGGCGCTGGGCCAATCTTTGATGGCACTTTTGGGATCTTTCGTGTTGCTCTTGATCGGGGTCGCGATGCGTTACAACAATTCACGAAAGTGACGATCAGAATCTCAGCTGAGCACCGAGATTTACACCGTGCACCCAATAGTCGTCTGAGTTGAACCGGAATTGCGGCAATGCTTCAGCAGCACCTTCGTTAATCCGCCTGTCGATAATATGACCCGGTTGAATGACATCGCTCCAGTATAGGAAAGTGTATCCAACGCTGACGTCCCAACACTCCGTTACATGGCACATCCAATTCACGTTGATCTCTGGAACGACGGCAAATTCACTCTGACTAAATTGGCCAATGTTGGTACTTTGCGCGAAGAGCCCTTCGTTCAAGGTGACGGGGTTCGCGCTAGTGGGCGGAGTGCGGATATCGTTACGACCAGCGATCACGACTGACTCGGACATGTTTCCTAAACCGACTTTTACCAGACTCGACAGTTTCCAACAGCCCCCTTCGATTTCACTCATCCAACCCACCGCACCGCCGTGAAACTCGTTCTTCGTCGCGAAGATATCGACGATGTCCTGTCGAAACGGAGCCACCGTTCCTGTTAAGGTTGAGGACGCCGAAATAATTAAATCTTCGTCGATCCTTGAGGTCTGATAGCCCGCGATAAAATCAACTCTACTGCAGCCATCATTGAACATCATGAATCTCAGATATACGTCGCCGCCGTAAACCTCTGAGGTACCTGCAATCTGGAT
>JANNPR010000151.1:0-3292 GCA_031400345.1 Planctomycetota bacterium
GTCGGTGGCGGGGATGATTTGACCGGACAGCACTTTCCCATCACGGGTCACGACTCGCACGCTCTGGTACGGTTCCGCGACGACCTTCGACGGCACGAGGATCGACTCGAGCACATCTCGGCGGCTAAAGCGGCGAGCCACAGCCGTTAGATCGGGTCCGATCGAAGTTCCCTCGAGGCCCATGCGGTGACAACGAACGCACAGTGCGGCCGCGAATACTTCCTTTCCGCGCCGCAAATCACGAGAACCGCCTACCTCCGCCAGCGAGCCTGTAAGATCTTCGAGCCGCCATGATTTCACCAGCGGGCGTTCTATTACAGCGGGGAATTCCAGCACTGGCTCCTCAAGCAGTGGTTCGAACTGGCGCTTTTCGTCAGCGGTCATGGCTCCCAGCCAATCGGCAATGATTCGCTCGCGAAATTTGGGCATCCCCTCGCCACCTTGAAAATCCGCAGTCCGACGCAAAGCTACGATGTATCGCATCCGCAAAGGCTGAGTCCATCCTTGGGCATCACGGAGAACGAATAGGTAATGCATTTGCTCGGGTTGGCTGAGCGTCGTTTCTAAAAGCGACAGGGTCCTTTCGATGGTCCGAGGTACGGCCAGTCGCGTCAACAAGTTGCTCAATCGCTGATTCACGGAAGGTTGCGAATGCGGGTAGAGCCCGTCGAGTTGTCCAGCCAAAGGCTCGGAAACAGCCAGCTTTGATTTGGGGCTGCCCGCCAGGCAGAGTTCGAGGGAGTACAACACCGTCAGTAAATCATCCGTTGCCAGGCGATCGAGCGACATCACGCGGATACGCTGGATGACGCCTGAAAACGATGCCCCGTCGCCGGACCGAGCCAGTGCCAACAGGGCGGTGACGTCGGCCGTCGTTCGCGTCTCGCTTAAGGCACGTTCACGCCATACGTGCAATGGCTGATGCTCAATGGCGGTCCGCGCCGCGTAGCGAATCCACGGGTCCGAACTTGCCAAGTGAGGCCAGGCGACGTCGAGTGCCTGCGGGTCCGTTTGGTTACACAGTGCTTCGAGTTGGCGCCGCAGGTTTCTGGCGCTGGCAGCGGTTTCGATGGCGACCCGCTCATCGGCACTCGACATGGGCATCTCGACGGGCGGTCCCACATAGCGCACTCGATACAGTGCCGATTGGGTTTTTCGACCGCCTGTTACAAAATACATTGCGCCGTCAGGTCCAAAATCCAGGTCGGTCACATTCAGTGGACGGCCCTTCAAGAATGTCTCGCCGCGGCACTCGTAACTAGCTCCTCGCGGCTTCAGATGGACCGCGAGGATCCGGCCATAGGCCCAATCCAAAATGAAGAGTGCCTGCCGCAACGGCGGCGGAAAGTTGCTGCGGGTACCGAACTTCACCGCCGTTGGTGAGCCTTTGCCAATATCGACGTTGGGCAAGGCGTTATCTGGATGGTCGGGAAAGTATGGCGGCCAACTTCCCGTGACGCCGCGCCAGCCGTAGTCGCCCCCTCGCACTACATGCAACACTCGTGTAGGCCGATACCAGGGCGATCCCATGTCGTGCTCAGCGTCAGCGTCGTAGGTGAACATCTCTCCGTCGGTGTTGAAGTCGATTCCGTACGGATTCCGCAAACCGGCGGCGACGAGCTCTCTTCGCGTTCCATCGCGATCCATGCGTATGACATGTCCCTCGTGGCTTTTCGCACCGCGCCTGTGTTCGCGAAACGGCGAGGTGGCGTCGAAGCAGTCTTTTGGCAGGTCTACCGAGTCGCCGTGGATGCTGTAGATCATGCCGTCGGGCCCGAGCACCAGATCGTTCCGGCCGTGGCCCACTCCGCCTTCAGATTGGTAGAGCAGCTTGGTTTCGTCGAAGCGGTCGTCGTTGTTGGTATCACGAAGCCGGTACAGCCCCTTCGAGTTGTTCGCGTTGACGAATAATTCTCGATCGACGAACAACAATCCGCGACATTCCTGCAAAGTATCGTCGATCGTTTCAACGCGAATCGGTTTGCCGTTCGCCGCCAAGGTGAACCTCAACAGTCCCCGCTCCTCTTTCGCAATCACGACCCTCCCTTGTGGGTCGATCCCCAAGCTGACCCAGGAACCCTCGTCAGGCGCGGCAGCCCGGACACGTTCGATCTCGAAACCCGCTGGGATCAGAAACGTGGATGGATCGGTCCCTTGGCCAACGCCGAGCGCCTGCTTCCACTGGGTGTAATCCTCAAGTTCATTGATACCGATCCCATGCGGCGATTTCTCATCGCCCCACAGGTGGGGCGAAAGAACGGGCAGTAGCCACACGATCAGCATCCCGAACGACCAAAAAGTCAGCGACGAGCGAAACGACACAGCATGAAACTCCCAACCAGCGGGGACAAAACGAAAACGAGTCAAGACATTCTGGCGATTCCAGGTTGACCGGGGAATCGGGTCGGGGAAAAAGAGGGTTTGCTTGTCTCGGTGGTTTAGCGCAAACGCCGTGTCCCCGAACCCCGCGTTCCCGCATCCCCGAACCCTATAGCTGATTGCATCCACGGTCACGATGATCATACAATTCGCTCGGTCACAAGTCAGGCGCGATGGCTAACGTGCCCCAGGAGAACACCCATGCGAAGTGCATCCCTGAGCGACAATCAGCAATCGATCAAGCATGGCATGTTCATCATGCCGTTTCATTCCCCGGACAAACCCCTGGCACAGGGCTACGACGAAGACCTGGAACTGGTCGTCCGCGCCGAAGAGCTTGGCTTCGACGAGTTTTGGATTGGCGAGCATCACACGATGAAGTACGAGACGATGGTGATGCCTGAGATTTTCATCGCCCGCGCGCTGGGTGAGACGTCGCAGATCCGTCTTGGCCCGGCACCGGTGTGCCTCAATCAACACCATCCAGCGCACGTGGCTAGCCGGCTGGCTTTCCTGGACCATCTGGCCAAGGGCCGGCTCAACTTGTGTTTTGGCAATGGAAGTGTGACCGCCGATCAGGAACTGTACGGCGTCGACCCCAAACAAGGGGGCGCTATGGCTCTGGAAGCCATCGATGTGATTCTCAAGCTCTGGTCGACGGATCCGCCCTACGAGCATCGCGGCAAGTTCTGGCAATTTCAACTCAAGGATAATGTCGATACCGAAACGCTTATCGGGTACATACACCGCCCCTACCAGTTACCTCATCCACCCATCGCCGTTCCGGCCATGAGCACCAACTCGTTCAGCATGAAGTTTGCCGGTGCACGGGGGTATCAGCCGTTTTCGCACTGTCTGGTTACGGGTAATGTGGTCGCCGACCAATGGCAGACGTACGCGACGGCGGCACAGG
>JANNPR010000170.1:0-4148 GCA_031400345.1 Planctomycetota bacterium
GATTGTTAGCGACGTCCATCTCTCGGCCGAGGATCGTATCACGACCGTTACCCAGGGCGTCGTTCGCGGCTGGCGCCGCGATCTCGCCCTGGGCTGGATGATCTGCTGGGGCTTCGCCCCGAATACAGCGCTACCGGGAAATGGAACAAAAACAAACTCTGGCCCAATGCAATTTTTGATCTTGACTCGCACAAACTGCGCAGGCCAGTGCCACCCTGCGCGTCAGACTTCAAAGGCATTCCCTCATACGGCTCTTGCCGCAAGTCGGGCGCGGAAGCGGGCTTTTGTCGCCGACACGATGCTCCTGAAACGTGATAGGCCAGTCACGATCGATCTCGTCAAGGAAGCCTTGAATATCAGCGTCGAAAACCCAATTCGGCTCGTACGATCCGCTTCGCGCACACCGCGCAGTCCGCTTGATCTCCGCTTATTCCGGCTCGGTGTCCGGAAGGAGTGGGACCTGTCGGTGTTCCTCTTGGCTGGGAGCCTTCCCTCGGCCGACTCCGCAGGCGATTTAGCGTCGCCGTTGTTCGCCGGTGTCGTCGGTACTACGCTCCCATCTGACTTCCCATCGGCGTTCATGTCAGCAATACCTCCGGTGGAGTTCTCTGACCGCTGCTGGCGACTTCCTCCAGCAGACCGTTGGGATCTCCCGGTTCTCGCGCTTGGAGTTTCCACGCATGCCCGACGTCTTCGACTCCGCCGCGTTCATCATGATCATCGCCAGGAGCGATCATGCTGGTCTGTTGCCTTCCACTATCTGAACAGCGTCGGCACGCGGGAAGAAACGGATTTCGGAGCTCAATACTCGGCCTACGTGTGCCCCTGTCGTTGCTACAGTCGCGAGAGGATTCGGTGTTGGGGTTCAATCCGCTGCTATACGAAACACCAGCCCACGGCTACTACAAAGTTGAACGGGCAACCGAGAGTATTCTGCGAGCGTGGGAATCGGTTAACATTGAGGCCATGCCTCGGCTTGCCCGCTGGACGTTCACAAATTCCAGTGGACGCTGCAACCAGACAAGCGGTGAAAGAACACGACTCCGACGCTGCTGGGAACGCCCGCCGCGGCGCGGCAGACGTGCAAATTGATGTTCGGACTGATGCCTTGTCCTCCAAACGGATTAGCCAACTGTGGCGAACGTCGGCCGCTTTCGCTGCGAACAATCCGTGCATTGGTGTCACGCCGAGCGATATTGAAACCGCGACAGCCGATGGTTTAGCTTGGAGTTCAAGAGTCTGCGCGATAGCATGGGGCTATGACTATCACACTTCAAATTGACACGGAGATTGCCGAACGCGCCCGCCGAATCGCGGAACAACGCCAAACAACGCTGGACGCGCTCGTGCGTGACTTTCTCGATCAACTTGCCAAGACGTCAGACGAGGCCCGCGTGATCCAGTCCGGCCATTTAATGCAAACGCTTCATGAGTTGAGCCGGCCAATGGGCGAAAAGCCTTGGCAAGACCGGGATGATTTACATGAGCGTTAGACAGTTCTTTGACACGAATGTGCTCGTCTATGGCTGTAACTCCACCGATCCAGATAAGCAAGCCGCAGCGCTGCGGCAAATTGCCGAGGCATCTGCCGCAGGCACCGGGCTCCTATCGGTACAAGTTTTGGGCGAGTTCTTCCACGCCACGGTGGTCCGTCAAAAACTACTGACTGCAGCGGGACAGACTCGGATCAGAATTTGGTTTATCTGTTTTCTCGGAACGATAGCCGTGGCGTATGTCTTCGCAAAAGCACGTTGATTACGTCTCTGTGGGACGGCTTCGGTTTGGGAATCTTCAACTTTGGCGGGTGGGGATTCACATTGCGATCAGGCTGGCCGCGTCGATGTACGTTGGGCAAGATACAGCCCGACGCCGCCAGGCGACTCGTGCCGGCCGCCACCTTTTAATTGAACTCCGACTCCGCAGGGAATTGCTCCGCAAAAAAAGACCACTGTGGAGTGGTCAGGGTAGCTCTCTAAGGAACTTGGCCGGCGTAACAATGCGGGTGTGGCGGTATTTGCCGATCGGCAAGAGATGGCGATGATCGTTGGTGACGAGGAAGTTGGCGCCCGAAGCCTCAGCAAGTCCGAGAAACTTGGTGTCAGTGACGTCGCGGGTCACCGTAGCTGAAGCCGCAGGCGCGTTGGTGTGAATAACGGCGTCGGCGAGAAAGGAGAGGACGAATCGTCGGATTTGATCGTCAGACCAGCCGTGGCGGTCGCGAATGCGAGGCAACGACAGCACCTGGAGAAATTCGTCAAGCGTCTCTGGTGAAAAGATAAGCTGGTAGCGGCCGTTCTCGTGGGCAATGATCGTGCGATAAGACGCGGATTGCGGTGGGCTGAACGTTGCCTGGACGAAAACGTTAGTGTCCAGGATGGCGGTAATCATGACGATTGATTCCGACGCCGGACTTCGTTGATGGAATCTTCAATCTCGGTCTCGATGACTCCGGCTGAAATTCCCTTGGTGCGATCACGGGCCTGGCGCATGAGATCCTTACGCTCGTCGATCAAGGCCTTTTTTTCTGCGTCGCTCATTCCGTAGGGCGGAAGTACCTTGAGCAGTGGCTGGCCGTTGAGGCGAAGGAGCGTCTCTTCGGCGTCGTGGGCAAGCGTGCTTAGAAAAATCTTGACATGCTCATCCTCTTGGTCGAGGTCAATGGACTTCACGATTGGGTTCCTTATTTGCATCAGTCAAGATAAAGAGTAAACGTCAGGGGAACGTACTACCCCTTCTGGAGTCTAGGGGCAAGTTGGAAGAATCGTCAACTGGATTTGTGAAGACCGTTGGCGTTGCGATAAAAAAACCACCAGCAGAACCGGTGGTAGGGAAGGGCTAGATTATTAGTTAGAGCGCTCGGCGATCTGTCGCAGGACGCTCAGTAGGTACCCATCAACCTCCGCCTTTGTGTAGGAGTTTGGATAGAAGCCGCCTCGCTCGATCCATGAGCTGAGTGCCTCAGCTCGTTCTCGGGCGGTGTCATAGTCTCCGTTTCGCATCGCCTCGCTCATCTCTTCGTAGCAGGGGATTGGGTCCATCCGTCACTCCTCTTTGTCGGCCTCGCGTTCTAAGACGTAGGACACAGCGTGCTGAAGGACGACCAAGGCTGACGCGGCGTGTTGGGCGGTGAAGCTATCCGATGACCGCCACTCCCCGCTCTGCTCATCCCTATACCGTCGCTGGACTTGAATGTTGTGGAACGGCCCGGACTGACTGTCGTTGAGAAACACGCTGGCGCGAACGGGGCCGAGACGAAACATTTTCTCGGGTTTGGACATGGGCTCATCTCCTGTGTAAATGCGGAGGGTGATTATCTGAACGTGATACGGCACTCCGGACAGACGCCGAAGTGCGACTCCCAGTCGACACAGCTCTCAGTAGTCTTCAATGTGCCGCGTTCTGGAGGAGAGTCAACGTAAGCATGAGGGGGTTCAGGCCCCCGGTGTAAGAGTGGTTAAGGCGACACCAGAAAGTGAACCGCAACAAACGGAAAGGCTCGAATAACTTTCCGAATGTCCCGCCGATCGTCGTTGTTTGGTTTGTGGTGAAAGGAAGTCAGTTCTCATACATCAAAACTCGAACGCGTGCGCTGTTCGGGTTAGCGTACTTGGAGTCCAGCCCCGAAGCTCAAGCGAGCGGCGCAGCCGACGTGCGCCTTTGGCCGTACAAAAATATGTCTTTGGCCACAGCGGACTGGTTCCACGCGTTGGCACGACCGCGAGGAGCCCAAGCGCTTCTAGTTCAGCCAAATGGCGTCTCGCAGTACGGTCGGATTTCAGTACATGACTGAAGCGTCTTTGAATCTGTGAGGCTATTGCGAACCGGTTTCGGTATACGTAGGCGACGATAGGAAGAAAATGGGATCGTTGTTTAGGATGTTTAGTAATATTGAAGGATGTTTTTTTATATTGATGGACGGGAATGAGAAGTGAGGGAAGTTGCCAGGCGGAGAGTGGAGGGTTGATGGACAGGGGGTTGGTTGTTGGCTTGTGGATGGATAGAGGTACGAAAGTAGGAGCATAGGGTCAGATTTGGTTTTTTTGGTTTTTTTGCAACGCAAAAAACAAAAAAACCAAATCTGACCCGAATGGCGCTTCGTCGATCGCACGACCGGCGTCGTAATTTGGGACCGCTTTTTCTGGTGAGTG
>JANNPR010000225.1:0-3685 GCA_031400345.1 Planctomycetota bacterium
AGGCCATCACCCGTTCCATGCTACCAAATCCTTGTAGTTTTTCGACAAGTGACAAGTGACCAGTGACCAGTGACCAGTGACCAGTGACCAGTGACAAGTGACAAGTGACAAGTGACAAGTGACCAGTGACAAGTGACCAGTGACAATTAGAACTTGCTCACGGCCGGCGGGCGCGCAAGATTAGGACAATAAAGATCGTGTAGAAAACGACATCCGTCGGCCAGAGAGTGGAAATGTATTCGATAACGGGTTGCCGCGCGACCGTGTTCTGATCGGAGGATTGGGAGAAATACACATCGGCCGGCGCCACTTGATATGGCCAGTTGTCTTCAAACTCAGTTAACCACCAATTGGCTGGCACCGTAGAGCCCGAGATTCTTAGCAATTCAAACGTTTTCGCCTGGTCCTCCTCCTTCAGTTTGTCTGCCCAAACGACCTGGCCAGTCCAGGCAACTTCATCAGTTAACCCACCCTGGTATCGGGCATCCGCGAGGAAATAGATCCTCAACAGACGATGGCTAGCCCCTAACACTACAGCGGAATTTTTGTAGTCGGGCTCGCGATAGGGGAAGAGGGGCCGATCCGTCTGAAACGACATGCGTAAAGCCGATGCGACCATGTTCTTATTATTATCAGTGTCCTTGTCCTTATCGCGCGACACCTTCAGTGCCGTAATCTTCCATCCAGACTCGACATACGGTTTGGCCCAGGCTTCTATCTCTGGCGAAAACGCGTATCCGTGTTCCTCCAGCCAACTAACCAATGCGTTCGGCGAGTCGGCTTCCAATACAACGGCATTAAAGCCAGCCACCAATTTTTCTTGCAGAACCCTCACCGCACTTGGTGGCGGATCGCTGTTGGGTGCGCTGCAAGCACAGCTCATGCCGCCGCTCGGTCGCGGAACCCGTTGCGTTTCCGGGGCGGTCAGTTTAAACAGGAAAGGAAACGCGTCGTTCCCACATTCTTCGAGGTCGGGTGGGCTGGGAGTCGGCACAAGAAATCCGAAATCGTCTGCGTCGCTCTTAAAAGACGCTTGCCGGATGAAGTGCTGTGTCTGGGTGGCTGCATCCCAAACAATGATGACTGTCTGATCGGCGTTTACCACCGGCTGGCCTGAAGGAGGTGCTGGGCAGCACGCGGGCGATGGTGTCAACAATACCGATGAGACAAGCAAGCAGGCTGACAGCGGTAAGCTTAGCCATTTGCGCGCAATCATACAGTTGACTCCATGGAGGGAGGTCGCGGTTCAGGGTTCAGGAAGCGCGGTCAGGGAAAGAACCCATCGAGAAATAAGATCCCCCACCGTTTCATTTATTCCCGCGACGGCAACAAATTGTGTTTCAAAAGTCAGTCATTGGGATCGCTTCGCACATGTGTTTGCGCTAGGGTTCAACGGCTTCTGCACTACTTGGGTACTCAGTGCGGAGGCAAGACTGAGGTCCGACCAGTCTGTCGTCAAATCCACCCCTATTTTTCTTCACGCTGCGGGGAACGATAGTAAGAACACCTCCTAGCGCCAAGCGTCTCTTCCGAGCAGTGGCGCACAGCCTCACAATCTTCCGCGAAACGTGCGTCTTTGGCTGCGGAATTCTTAACTCCAAAAACCAAAAAACGCCAGCCACTTTCAGGTTCGATTTCATTTGTCCTGCTGGTCGTGTATTTTGGCAACTCTTCTGAATCGCTAACTCGAACCAGAAAGTCCCGTCTCTATGTCCTTTCAGCTATTCCTCCGCTTGTGGCTGATGGTCTTCATGCATTACTTCGTTTGGGGATCGTGGTACGTCACGATGGGGACGTACCTGACTGAGACGCTCCACTTTCCAGGCGACCAAGTGGGATTGGCTTATGGAAGCACTGCCATCGGTGCGATGGTTTCTCCATTCTTAGCAGGCATTTTTGCTGACCGATTTTTTGCTACGCAACGAATGCTTGGCTTTCTCCACATCGTTGGTGCGGGATTGCTTTATCTAATCTCGACGCTCACCGAGTTTCCGTGGTTCTACGGCATTCTGGTGGTGTATACGATCAGCTACATGGCCGGTCACGGGTTGACGAATACACTCACGCTTCACCATGCGACGGACCCAAAGCGCCAGTTTCCACTGGTCATGATGATGGGTAGCATGGGCTGGATTGCGGCCGGTTGGACAGTCAGTTGGCTGGACCTGGAAAAATCGGCCGATATGTTCCGGCTGGCGGCGACGGCCGCGCTCATCATGGGAATCTATTCCTTGACGTTGCCGCACACTCCGCCAAAGGGCGCCGGTGCCTCGATTTCCCTGCGTACGATACTCGGCATCGACGCCCTAAAGTTGTTTCGCGAGCGATCGTTCGCCACCTTCATGCTGTGCTCGTTTCTGATTTGCATCCCGCTGAGCTTCTACTTCAGTTGGATGAACGTATTCATGAACGAACTCGAGATCACTGGAGCGGCCGCCAAAATGACGATAGGGCAAGTCTCAGACGTCGTTTTTCTGCTGCTACTTCCTGTCCTTCTGCCTCGCCTGGGAGTCAAGGGGATTTTGCTCTTGGGTATGGCGGCGTGGACCATCCGGTTTGGTTTGCTGAGCTGGTTCGACATGGAACGAGACTCGCTGTGGATGCTTTACCTGGCCATCGCGATTCACGGCATGTGTTACGACTATATTTTTGTGATGGGACGAATGTACGTGGACAACCGAGCCCATCCAGAGATCCGCGGTGCCGCTCAAGGACTGCATGCCATTGTGACGCTGGGTCTCGGAATGTTCATCGGGACCTGGTTATCTGGCGTCGTAGGAAAGTATTACGCAAATCCAGAAGGCGCTCACGCCTGGCACGAAATTTGGCTGCTACCTGCAGGACTGTCGGCTGTTCTGCTCGTAGTCTTCGCCCTGCTCTTCACCGACCGCACGGACGTGATCGCAGAAGCTAAGTAGATTAAATCGGCGTCGTCGCCTGGCCTCAATCCTGTTCGCCGGCTAATTCCTCGCCTCCGTCCCAGAACTCTGACTCGTCATGCATGTCATACTTTTTGGCGACAACCGGATCTGTGGTGACCAAATACGCATAATCGTCTCCTGTGCCCCCACCACCATCAAGAGTTACCCCGTCGGCGAGCATTGCTTGAAGCGTTGCAACTGCGTGTTGAAGGGAAGCAACCATATCTTCAAGAGACTGTGCGTCGACACTCAAGAATTTGTTTCTCCAGATCTGAACGTAGCGCTTCGAGGGAGGGTAGGCCGCTGTCCACAACTCGTTGTATTTCTCGTGCACATACGGATTAAGTTCGTTAGTGAGGTTGGCCGGAAGGTTCAATATCTTGATTAATTCGACTACGTCGGAAAGGTCCTTCATTCGATCAGAACTACTCATACCCGACGCAATCTTTAGTTCGATGAGAGTCGGCAATTTGAGATAGTTAATATCATCTTTTTCGACCGCTACGTCCGCCGGGTCAGGAAAGGAAACAGGCTTCGGCTTACCATCTCCTGGATATTCCCCCGTTACTAAGAATTCAATTTTCACGCCGTTATCTGTGTCGCGTAGGTTTTTACTTCCTGTGAACGGAGGACGATATCCAAGTCCTTGCAATTGGCGATGAATCTGTTTGAGCCCGTCGCCCGTCACCAACAAATCCACATCATCAGTAAATCGACGGTAGCCGTGGTTGAAGAGAGCCATCCCGCCGACCACTGCATAATTA
>JANNPR010000249.1:0-1691 GCA_031400345.1 Planctomycetota bacterium
CGATCGCCTTCCATGGTCCAAGCGAGAAAATCCCCTATCGACGGATAAGGACTGAACTAAGAGCCTATCCAAGATTTTCGATGGACGGGCAAGAGTGCCCATCCTACAAACTCGTTTATGCTGCCCTTCGCACTTCCTGTGGAAGCGGTTCCGTCTGTGGCTGAGCCCAATCCTTCAAGACCGTCTCGATTCGTTCGTTGAGTTCGTCCAGCTGATCAAGGACTTCCTGCTGGCGTGTCTCGAGCTCAGTCAATAAAGTTTGCTCGACTGGAGATTCCATGTGGGGGCTCGTGACGGACCAGGGATAGTTCAAGCGGGCGGTAACACCCGGAAGAAGTCGCTTTGCGAGTCGAAACCTCGAATACCTTTCCACGGAATCGTCTTGCGATCGGTCTTGATCCGACCAAATGCTCGGGATGCCGCTTATTCCGCTGAGACAAAGAATTCCGGGGCCGTAATCTGCGCAAATTGCGGAGTCGGTAAACAGCGGAGTAAGTTAAAGATGGGAAGAATGAAGAATCGACAATCAATGTGACGATTTTGCAAGAGTGTGCTGTTTTGTGGTGTTGAGACTTATGGACAACACTTGCCTATCTCACGTACACTACAGGCCCTATTGCCGGATTTGTTTCGGTTTAACTGATGTCGTCTAGTGTCACTTAATGAGGAGGAAAGATGGTTCGATTGCTGGTTCGAGACCGGGAATCCATTCAAGAGGCGGTTCGCCGCTTTCGCAAATTGGTAGAACGTAGCGGCATCAAGAAAGAAATGCGACGGCGAGAATATTACGAAAAGCCGAGCGAAATCAAACGCCGCGCAAGGCTGCGAGCCGAACGACGATCTCGCAGAGTCCGCATCGGACCTGGAGCTGCTTAGGGCAGACTCAATCTGAATTAAGCCTGATGTCCCAAGCGCGTTTTGATTCCCATTTTCTGTATTCCCGTCAAGTCCGCCTATCATCCGGTGGAGCGTGCGCTAAAGTCGAAACACGAAAGCACGAAAGACGAAAGCACGAGACAAAACAGCCGTTTGCATGGGACAAGAATTGGACGCGATGTCGGCATAACAGCTATTTCGCGTTTTCGCCTTTCGTGCTTTCGTGATTCGTATTAGATCTTGCTCTTATGGCTGCTCGATGATATGCAGCCGATCGACCTCCGGGTCGGAAATCTCCTGGCGGGAGCCGTCCGGCCAGCGAATGACGAGCTGATCGATTTTGGCAGCCGATCCAAGACCAAAGGTGACCGGTAATTCAGATTGTGATAGGTAACTGCGAGTTGGGCAAACATCACGCCGCAAGGTCTGATCTTGCGCAACAATATGGACATTGGCGCCGATCGCGTCACGATTCGATTTCTTGCCGACCAGCCTGATGCGGATCCAATGATTTCCGAGTTTTTGGTCATTACGAAGTACACGGGGTGAACCACCGCTAGCCGCAATCGCAACATCCAAATCTCCGTCACCGTCGATATCGGCGAAGGCCGAGCCGCGACCGACCATCGGTTGCCCCAACGACTCGCCACACTTATCTTTCAGTACCTCGACAAACTCGGTGGACCGAGTGGGACCGCAATTCCAGAAAAGCTTTGGCGGTTGAGCGTAATGCTGGGTCGGCACTACTTTGTTGATCTCCTCTTCCAGATGTCCGTTTGTCGTTAGCAAGTCGAGTCGTCCGTCGAGGTCGTAGT
>JANNPR010000257.1:0-9360 GCA_031400345.1 Planctomycetota bacterium
CCAACGGGCGAACGTGCCTTGTTTTCGCTGGTCGACAAAAAATTTAAGCTCGACCGGCTGGAAAATATGGGCATGCGTGAAAAGATGGTCGAGCAGTTCAAAGAGAATATTAACGACGATGTCGGGATGATCCTTATCGCCGCGGCCCCGGAAAATGGATTAACCACATTGTGGCGATCCTGTTTGAACTCGGCCGATCGGTATGTTCGCGACTATGTTTCTCTCGAGGATGAGAACCATAAAGACGAAGAGGTGATCAATATCGGACCGGTGTACTTCAATAGCAAGGACGGCGAGTCACCGGCATCCGTCCTGGCCAAGCTGCTGCTGAAACAACCAGATGCTTTCGTCGTGCCAGATTTTATCAACGGCGAGTCATTGAAGATGTTTTGTGACCTGTCTACGACTCAGCGCAAGCCCGTGGTGGCCCGCGTTCAAGCCAAGGATTGCGCGGAAGCCATTATGAAGTTATTGGCATATAAGGCCCCGCCTGAATTGGTCGCTAAAGCGCTCAAGGTAGTCCTTGTTCAGCGTCTGTGCCGTAAGCTTTGTGAACAGTGCCGACAGGCTTATCCACCTCCGCCGCAACTTCTGCAGAAATTGGGCATTCCACCGGGGCGCGTACAGAACTTCTACCGGGAATGGCAGCCTCCTCCTCCGGAACAATGCGTCGACGCCAAAGGTCGCCCCATCGAAATCCAGATCTGTCAAAAATGTGAAGGCATCGGTTATTATGGCCGGACAGGAATTTTTGAGATGTGGACTGTCGAGGATAAGCTCCGAGAAGCAATGGTGAAGCAACCCAGTGCAGATTTGTTCCGGCGGGTAGCTAAAGCTGCCGGGAATCGAACCTTGCAAGATGAAGCCGTTTTGACCGTAGCTCAGGGTGTTACTTCTCTCACCGAATTGCAACGGGTCATGAAGCTATGAACGGAAACGGTTCATGCGACGTATTAACGGTTCCCAAAGTGAGGTTCGTCAAACCCTTTCCGTCCGGCGCTAAACATAGAATTCGACGGTTTTGCATGAGAGATCAGATATTCCATGAGTGACTCAGCGATTCAATTTTCAGAAACCGATCTTATAGAAGATCCAGACTACCGATCTCTCAGCATCACTGCGGTTGTCGCGTTTGTAGTGGCCTTATTTTCGCCAGCGGCCATAACCACGCCCGTGCTATGGGCCCTTCCGTTAGTCGTCATCGCGATCGCTGCGATTGCCTTATTTCGCATTCAACGGCGTGCAGGTGAACTTAGTGGTGCCGTGTTGGCGAAATTGGCCATCGTCATCGCCATTACATTTGGCGTCTATGCACCCATACGACACTTCAGTCGAGACGCAATTCTATTTCGTCTTGCGAGGGAGTTCGCCGACGAGTTTTTTGGTGTGATAGGCACTGGGCGCTTCAGGGACGCTTTTCTTCTTCATGTGCCCATTGAGGCAAGAAAAGACACTTTGTTAGAGCTTGAAACTCCACTCCCTAAGAAACCGGATGATCCACAAGCCAATTCGATGGATTCGATGATGGAACAGATGTCCGGCGCGGTGAGCGAAGAAAACCGGTTCCTTTCCAGCGATTTATTAAGGCATTACCAAGGGACGCCTAAACCCGAAGTTGAGTATGTCGGCAGCTACGAGTTGCGCAGCACCCCCCCCAATAGAGAAATCGTGACCTTGCTATACCGCGCCGCTTTTGTCGGCGACTCGGGCCAACGTGAGTCTAAAGTCTTTCAGGTGGTCCTCCAGCGCGTTTTCGATTCTCAGACGCGGACGGGTTACTGGCAGTTCGATGAGGTTCGCGAGTTTAAGCCTAAATAGGCGGGTTGGCTGTGATGCCATTCGTCCGGGAAAGCTCCCATCGACCGCCGAGCAATGTTCGCCACGCTCTCCAGGTAATTTCTCGCATGGTGGATAATCGCCTGTTAGACTGAATTCCCACCTTCCCGTTCAGGGAACGCCGGAAGTAACCGCTTTGGCCGGCGCCGTGATGCCGGAAGTCAGGCGCTTGCGGCAGATTAATAGCTTGAGCTATTTCAAACTTTAGCTTCGATTTGAGTCGATGAGCGAAACCAAAACCACCGAGATACTCGTTTTCGACGTATCCGGGCAACGCTTTGGCCTGCACACCCAACATGTACGGGAAGTGCTGCGCGCAGTCACGGTTTCTCCCCTAGCGACCCATCAAGCTGCGGTGGAAGGCGTGATCAATCTCCGGGGTCAAATTGTTCCAGTGCTGGATATACGTGCTTTATTCGATCTCACGGCAAAGCCGATCGAACACACAGACCATTTGATCGTTGTCCAAGCGGGTAACCGCGCTGTGATGATACGTGCTGACCGTGCAGTGGATGTCTTGCGACTGAATACTCAAGATGTAGAAGGAACTGCTAACGTGGTGTCTGGCGTCAAATGGATTAACGCTATTGCGAAAACCCCCGCTGGGCTAGTGAATATTGTCGAGCCGCAGTCGTTCTTATCGTGTGCGGAAGCATTATTATCGTCGGCCTCTGCGTTGAATACATCCACTACCGCGGAGGTTGCCGATTGACGGAACTGACGTGGACCGATCCCGCGTATGAAACGATAACGCTCGTGGTTGGAGCACGCACGGGGTTGGCCTTCCAACCGCACAGCCGCCCCAACGTCGAGTCGCAAATTCAGCGTGCCATGGCTCGCGTCGGACACTCAGAGCTCACTTCCTATGGCAAACTAATTGCGGCTGATGCAAAGGCGCTCGACGACCTTGTGATTGAACTGACCGTCGGGGAGACCTACTTCTTTCGCGAGCCCGCACAGTTCGATTTCATCCGTCAAGAGATCTTGCCCGAGCTTCGGCGCCGAGACTGCGAGCGCGCGATTCGAGGTTGGAGCGCCGGCTGCGCTTCCGGGGAAGAAGCTTACTCGTTGGCCATGCTCTTCGAACAGGTTGGTCTATCCCGCCACTCCAGCATATTGGCTACGGATATCTCGCGCGCCGCATTGGATAAAGCAAGACAGGCAACGTACCGTGATTGGTCGCTCCGTGGCGATGGAGCCGACGGCGCGAGACGCTTCCTTATTCAAACGGGAGACACCTACCGAGTCGAGGAGCGAATTTGCCGCCGAGTCGCTATCGAGTACTTGAATCTGGCGCTGGACGTTTATCCGTCCGTTGTCACAGGAACGTGGGGACTGGACCTGATACTCTGCCGTAACGTTCTGATCTATTTTGACCGCCAGACAATCTGCTCCGTTGCGCGCCGGTTTTACGACGCGCTGTCCCCGGGAGGATGGTTAATTACGGCCTCAACGGATCCGTCGTTGGACGAGCATGCACCTTTTGAAACCGTGGTGACCGAGACGGGTGTATTTTATCGTCACACTTTGTCGCCAGCTGAACAACCGTCCCGTGCGCCCCTCAAGTTCGCTGGCGGCGGGAATATCGCGGATACTCCGATTGAAATCCGAGACTCGGAATCTGAAATCCGCTGTCCGAAATCCCCCTCCCAGAATCTGACAGCCCGGTTCGACGATGCCGAACCCAAGCCGCCACTAGCGGACCCACTGGTTGACGCTCGCCAAGCAATTGTCGACGGAGATTATGTGCGCGCAGTTGCCTTGACGAGAGGGCATTTGTCAGACCAAGTCGCTTGCGCCTTACACATTCAGGCGTTAGCCAATTTGGACATGATTGCCGCGGAACAAGCCAGCGCCGAGGCGACGCGACAACACCCTCTGTCGGCCCAACTTTATTATCTGCGCGCCGTTCTGTTGTTGGAAGGCGGTTGTGACGTGGATGCCGCTGAGGCAGCGCGACGAGTGGTATACTTAGACCATTCTCTCGCACTGGCTCATTTCACTTTGGGCTCAATCTTGCGTCGGTTGGGAGATATAGCGGGAGCTCAGCGGTCCTTTCGCAACGCACGCGACTTATGTGCGGCCCGACCACCCGACGAACATGTGCCGCTTTCTGACGGTGAATTGGCAGGACGATTGGTCCAAGCCGCCGAAGCACAGATGCACTGCCTTTCGGCTGCGGAGGTAATTCAGCAGTGAACTTTGTTCGTCGCGATAAGAACCTCAAGTTCGACTGGCAAAAAGCTAAACAGCGGCTGGCGCATTTGGCTGCGGCGGTGGAAGTTGGTCAACACTTGAGTGCGGAACGGGTCAAGGTAATTTTGGACGAGCGAGCTCGTGCCCTCGCTCGTCTTCCTATGCGGGAAGTGGACACCAGTGAAGTTTTGGAGGTGGCTACTTTCGGCTTAGCCAACGAGCAATTTGCCATCGAAGCTCGGTTTGTGCGGGAAGTGATTCGATGCAGTGAGATCACACCCGTTCCGGGCGGCCCAACTTACCTCATGGGCGTGACCAACTTGCGCGGAGAGGTGTTGGCTGTAATGGATCTGCGGCAGTTCTTCGCCGTAGCGGCTACCGAGTTTACCGGCCGGTCGCGCGTGATCGTCTTGGGTGTGGATCGCCCCGAATTCGGCGTGTTGGCAGATACGGTGGACGAAGTCACGACATTGCGCATAGACAGGGTGTTGGAAGTTCCCGGGGCAGTGGCGGGCGTCGGCCGCGAATACATGCGCGGTGTTACCGCCGATGCTTTGATGGTGTTGGACGGAGCGTCGCTACTGCGCGATTCGCGGCTTTACATTGATCAGGGCGAAGAAGCGGGTGGCTAACTGAGAACACCCAGAAGAAGTTATGCGGCAAAACCAACCCGAAGCGCCAGCGAGGTCCTCGATAATTGCCTCGCTTGCGCTTCGGGTTGGTGTAATTTTCAATGCGTTCCGGCTTGGAGTAAAACGATGACAAATGACGTTCCCTGGACCAAGTCGCTTGGATTCCGTTTGGGCGCGATTGCGTTTTCGCTGCTGGCCATCATGGTGCTCCTTTTTGTGAGCAGCTACTACGCCTTGAGATCCATGCAGGGCGACGCGGCTTCTTTGGCTCTATTCGCCAAAGGACGCATGTATTCTTACCAGATATTATTCCTTGCTAACCGGATCACTAATCCGGACGATGAGAATCCACAGCAAGCGCGTGCCGACTTGCTCAAAATTGTCAGCCAGATGGACGAGCGCAGTATCTCATTAGAAAAAGGAAATGACGTCCAGAACGTGCCGAAGATGACCAATCGCGACATCCTTGCAGGTATTCTCGCGCGGCGAAAGATTTGGGAAGAATCCATCAAGCCCACTTTGCTGGCTCTTTCAGCCACACCCTCTGACCAAGAAGCCAAGGTCGTTCTCGCAAAGGGAAAGCTCGGCGTGGCAATCGACGACTGGCAAGCTGACTTGGAAAAGGGAGTCCAAAATTATCAGAACATGTTGAACGACAAAATTCCCTTTTTCCTGCGCCTGTTGTATATCTTCGCCGCAGCGGTCTTGCTCGTGATCGGGTTCTTGCTGTGGATTGGCCGCACGATTGTGGCGCGTACTCGAACGTTGGTCCGCATGGCAAGCCGCATCGCGGCAGGCGAATTGGCTCTTTCAACAACCGTGCATGGAAGCGACGAAATAGCAGCGCTGGGCGAAGCATTCAACACGATGACAGCCAGTCTTAAGAGAACGATCGAGGATCTTTCCAAGCAAGAAGCAGGTCGCAGCAAACTGTTCGAGTCCATCCGTGTGGCGGTAGCTCAGCTGTCTTCGACCAGTACTGAACTGCTGGCCACCACCACCCAGCAAGCCAGAGGAACGCAAGAGCAGGCAGCGGCTGTGTCTCAAACAGTGGCCACCGTGGACGAGTTGACGCAGACTGCTGAGCAGGCATCCAAGCGGGCCAATGCGGTCGCCGAAGCGGTTCGCCGCACCGATGAGGTGGGCGTTAACGGTCGAAAAGCGGTCGAAGGTTCTATCGCGGCGATGGAGGAAGTCAAGGATCAAGTTGAATCCATCGCGGAGAATATCCTCACGCTGGCCGAGCGGGCCCAGGCGATCGGGGAGATTATCGCCACAGCCAATGATATTGCCGAGCAGACGAATTTGCTGGCGCTGAATGCGGCCGTAGAGGCTTCTCGTGCCGGCGAACATGGCAAGGGTTTCGCCGTCGTGGCCGGAGAAGTGAAAGCACTCGCGGAACAATCGAAAAAGGCAACCAGCCAAGTGCGACAGATTCTGGGACAGATTCAGCAAGCGACGAATAGCGCCGTGCTCGCCACAGAACAAGGGACGAAGGCGGTCGCTGCCGCCAGCGGAGTTGTGGGGCAGGCAGGCCAAACCATCGTAACGCTCAGCGAAACTCTGGCGGATTCCGCTCGATCGGCCACGCAAATTTCGGCATCCGCTGGGCAGCAAGCAGCAGGCGTGATTCAACTCAAACAGGCCATCAAGAGCATCGACGACGTAGCCCGGCAAAATCTCACCTCGATTCGCGAAATTGAACAAGCCTCGCGCGATTTAAATGAACTAAGTAGTCGCCTGGCCGGACTCACCAACGTTTAACCTCTGATGGCGAAAGACACGTCCATGGAAAAGAACGAACTGATCCAGCGCTTGATGACGACGTTTCTCGAGGAGCTGGGAGAACGAGTGACCGAATTAAATAGTGGCCTCTTAACGTTGGAAAAGGATCCTAACGGCGAGGCACGGGCAGAACAATTCAAGTTGCTTTTCCGGTCGGTCCATAGCTTAAAGGGTGCGGCGCGTTCGGTGAGCGTGGATTTGATTGAAGCCGCATGTCACCATCTGGAAGATATCTTAACCGCGCTACGAGACCAGCGATTGCCAGCGCGACCGGAGTTGTTTTCGCTGTTGTTCAAAGCCATCGACGGTATCGAAGAAGGGGGCATGCGATTGCGGGACGAACAGGACCTCGCCGGAGCGCCGCTTGGTACGCTGGTGCTTCAGCTGCAGCGCGCGGCGGCAGGCGTGCTGACCGAGGAAGCTTCACCGCAGGTCGCGAGCGACGAGACAGTGCGTCAACCTTCGGCCGTAAATCGTTCCGCCGAGGCGTCTAGCTCGGGCGTCGAGACTATCGGGGCGTTAGCTACGCCGGCGCCGGTCTCTGTCATGGAAACGATGGCAACAGTCGCGAATGACATTGTACAAAACGCCTCGATCGACTACTCGCCAGAGCCTGCGATGGCGACTCAGTACTTGGTTCAGCCCGTCGCGGGAGGCAAAGTGGCATCGAGAGTATCAGCGGCAGTAGCCACAGTACGCGTGCCTGCGGAAAAACTCGATTCGTTGTTGGCTCAGAGCGGAGAGTTGATGGTCGCGCGACGGCGGATGGAGTATCGCTCTTCACAGCTCGCAGAATTGCAAGACCTGGTCGCACTATGGAAAGTCGAGTGGCGCGAGGTTGAGAAACCACTGCGCCGGCTCCTCAAGTCCAACGCGCAGCCCGACGTCCAGCCTGTTGAACGATCCCCAAGAATACCGCGCCGTGGTTTAACGGTTCTCGAACAGACTGGAGAACGACTCCGAAAATTGGAGCGGGACCTGGATCAGCTTTCGATGCACATGCAGTCCAGCGGCCGGTTGCTCGCACAAGCTTGCGACTCGCTTGACGGTGAAGTGCATCGCGTGCGGATGTTGCCTTTCGCCGAGGCTTGCGGTGGGCTGGAACGGGCGGTGCGCGACTTGGCACGGGCAGGTGGCAAAGAAGTGCAGTTAATAGTTCAAGGCGAGGACGTCGAGATGGACCGGTCCGTTCTCGAGGGTTTGAAGGATCCGTTACTACATTTGGTTCGGAACGCCGTCGATCATGGCCTCGAACCGCCGGCGGAACGTATGTCGGCCGGTAAGTCACCTCAAGGACGGATTATCGTCGAAGCTGCATTCCACGGCGACCATGTCCAAGTATCGGTCGCTGACGACGGTCGCGGACTTAACTTGCCGCGGATTCGCGAGAAGGTCCAGAAACTGGGGCTAGCAGAACCGCAGGATGATCGCGACTTGGCGAGAATGATTTTCTTGCCCGGATTTTCCACGGCGCCTTTAATTACCGACGTTTCCGGGCGCGGCGTGGGTTTGGACGTGGTACTCAGTCAGATCGAATCGTTGCACGGGTTCGTGGATATTCGCTTTCAGACTGGGCAGGGATCGCGATTCATGCTGACAGTTCCGTTGACGCTTACTAGAATTCGCACCGTCTTAGTCGTCGCAGGAGGTCAAACCCATGCGTTGATGACTTCACACGTCGAGCAACTCGTCCGATTCGATGCGGCCGATGTACGTTCACTGGGAGGACGCGACGTGCTGTTGCTTGGCGACGCGCCGATTCCAATTGCGTCGCTTGCCAAAACGCTCGGAAGTTCGGAAAACGAGTCGACCCCGACCAGCAGCAAATTCTTGGGAGTTATTCTGTCGGCGAATGACCAGAAGGTTCTGTTTGTCGTGGATGAGGTGCTGTCCGAACAAAATGTAGTCGTAAAAAAACTGGGCCCGCGTATCCGGCGGGTATGGCACGTTTCGGGAGCGACTTTGCTCCCATCTGGCCGAGTAGCGCTGGTCTTGAACGTGGCTAACCTGATCCGGACCGCGCTTGCACGCACGCCTTCTCGAGCGGCGGGGCCGACCGGCAGTCCGGCGACGTTGAAAACCAAAAAACGATTGCTGGTTGTCGAGGACTCGGTGACCACTCGCACCCTGATGAAGAGTATTTTAGAAACTGCAGGGTACGAGGTTCTGATTGCGATCGACGGCCAACACGCTTGGCAATTACTTCCGGAGGCAGCAGCGGATTTGGTAGTAAGCGACGTGGACATGCCTCGTATGGATGGTTTCAAACTGGCGGAGGCCATTCGCAGCTCTCCACGATTCGCCTATTTACCCGTGGTTCTCGTCACGGCACGGGAGACCGACGAAGACAAGGCGAGAGGTATCCAGGTTGGAGCCAACGCCTTTCTGATAAAGAGCGCCTTTGACCAACGGAATTTGCTCGAAACGATTTCACAACTTTTGTGAGTCCCATGCTTCGCATTTTGGTCGTCGATGATTCTCCGACTGCTCGCCAGCTGCTGACAGCCATTCTGGATAGCGATCCGCTTCTACAAGTAATCGGGACTGCGAACGACGGGCGGGAGGCGGTCGAACTAACACAGAAGCTTTGTCCCGACTTGATTACCATGGACGTGCGAATGCCGATTATGGATGGATTTCAGGCCAGCAAGGAAATCATGATTCGGCGGCCCACGCCGATTGTACTCGTGACCGGGAGTACTGCGGCGCACGAGGTGGATATCGGCATGCAGGCTCTCCACGCCGGCGCTTTGACACTACTCTTAAAACCCCCGGGTCCGGAATCACCGGGTTTTGAAAAGGCTGCTAAGGAATTAATCGCTACCGTAAAGGCAATGTCTGATGTGAAGATCGTGCGGCACCACCGACGGTCGCCGGTCTTGCCAGTTTCCGGAACCGATCCGCCGCAACG